>NZ_PNDV01000104.1:0-18828 GCF_005930865.1 Pseudoalteromonas sp. S554
TGTTTTGTTGTTGCTTTGATAGCGCGGCGTGTTTTTAAACTTACCTTCTCGATACTCTTTTCGCCAACGACTAAGCATTAACGGATGAATATCCAGCGCCTCGGCAACCTCCTTTGACATGACATCGTCTCGTAAGCTTAGTTCGACTGCTTTGATTTTGAAATTAACGGGGTAAAACCATGTCTTTCTAGGTTGGGTATATCTAGGCATGTTAGCCTCCTCAAAGTGATGAGGAGGTGTCCACTAAAACGGGTGAGGAGCACTTCGCCAAAGCTTGAGGTTGTTATATGGCCAGCCACATTGTATGAGCGAAGAAAACCGCTGTCGTAAGTTTTTGTGTAACTAAGTTGCGCGCCGTTTTCAGCTGTAGCGTAATCAGTTATTCCGTTACCAATTAATGCATTACCTTGGTTATCTGCTCCATCTTGGAATCCTTTGAATTGAAACGGTGATGCACCAATGTTACCAAGCCTAAGGGTCAGATTTTCATCTTCTTTTGGTGTTCCATAAAGGCCAAATAAATCAAACTCAACACCGGCAAAGTCATTATGAAATGAAAAATCTCGGTCGCCGCCACCAAAATCATTTGGTTCTTCAGCTATATCAATATCAGCTGTAATAAATTCGTTAATATGAAATTTAAGCTGTAAATTTGCTCTTACACGGCCAAATCCACATTCTTGTACTTCATCTTCAGGACGAAACGCCCCCTCTTTTGCTTGAATAGACTGGAAATTTTGCATTAATAAAAAGTCGACATCAACGCGGTCTAAGTAATCAGAAAAATCAGCTTGAGCTGACATCGAGGTAGCCATTGCAGCTGTTAATAGTGAGATTGCGAATTTTGTATTTTTATTTTTAACATAATAAGCTCTTCGTGTTGTGTAGTGTTTAGTGTGAGTGTTTAGAAAAGCATTATGAGCATTGGATGTGACTTTATATTAAAATCCGCCAATGAGCATAAGCTCAACTGCTGAGTATAATCACAGAGTGATTTTAATAGGTCAACGATTTTTTATTACAAAACATTTACAAAATTAGAATTGTTAATTTAAAAGCCTTAATATCAATGATTTGTAAATTTATTAGATGTGGTTGAAAAAACGAATGTACGGGTGTTTATAAAATTGATAACTTTTAAAATAATTAGAAAGTAGTAGATTTGAGTGTTGTTTTGATATTTTTTAAGCAGAATACAAAATCAACAAAAGTATGGATGTATTGTGATTTTTTAAGCAACGTTCTTGAGGTTATTAAGGTCATAGCTTAATATTAATGTACTTAAGAAGTATTAAAAGAAGTAACTTACATATGGAATTTGTTCGCCCTTTAGAGCCTATCCTCATCATTGACGATGTTAAAGAAATCCGTGATTACCTAAACCAAATATTAACCGAACTGGGTTATGAAGATATTTTAGAAAGCACGGATTTTAGCTCTGCCAAGCCAGTTATTGATAAAAAATGCCCTAGTGTGATTTTTTTAGATGTAGACTTACCCGACTCTGATGGGACTGATATTTTAGAATTTATTAATATAACCTACCCAAACGCACATGTAGTTATGTGCTCAGGTCATAACAGCTTAGAAAATGTTCAGAATACTTGGGAGCTTGGAGCTAAAGGGTTTATAGCAAAACCTTTTAATGCAAAAAAAGTTGATACCGTAATGAAACGTCTCGAACACATAGAATAATAAAAGGTTAGCATGCAAAGCTCCGTTAAAGCGATTATTGAAGACTTATCAGATGTTATTTTTGGAAAACAAAAACAGATAAAATTAGCACTAACCTGCTTGTTTAGCGAAGGACACTTACTAATTGAAGACTTGCCTGGCATGGGAAAAACCACGCTTTCTCATGGTTTAGCGGCAGTACTTGGCTTATCTTACCAACGAATTCAATTTACAAGTGACTTACTACCTGCCGATATACTCGGTACAAATGTATTTAATAGTAACGATCACAGCTTTACGTTTCATAAAGGCCCTATTTTTAGTCAAGTTGTATTAGCTGACGAAATAAACCGTACAGGGCCAAAAACGCAAAGTGCATTACTTGAAGCCATGGAAGAACAACAAGTCACTGTTGATGGCAAAAAGTATAGCCTTCCAGATCCATTTTTTGTTATTGCTACGCAAAATCCTTTATACCAATCGGGTACTTATCCGCTACCGGAATCTCAGTTAGATCGATTTTTAATGCGTATAAGCCTTGGTTTTCCTCAAAAAGAAGCTGAAAAACGTTTAATTTTAAATATGCAAAAACGCGACTACAGCCAACTTCCTAAACGGATAGATAAGCAGCAATTAAAACAAATTCAGGCACAAATTAGTGAAGTTACACTTAGCACTCCCGTTGTTGATTACATTATAGAGCTTGTTAATTATACAAGAAGCAGCAATGCGTTTGCGTCTTCATTATCACCTCGAGCAAGTATTGCGTTAGCTAAGGCTGCTAAATCATGGGCTTATATTGATGGACGCGATTATGTAATTCCTGAAGATATACAAGCAGTCTTTACAAGTGTGTGTCAGCACCGCTTAGGTTTGCATAATGAATCGGGTGAAGCTCAAGTGAATGACATTTTAAATGCTGTGCCGGTTCCGTTGTAGCTTTTATGCCATCTAAAAAATCAAAACGCCCCAGCATATTTGCATCTTTAAAACGTTCTGTTTTTGATAAATTTTTAAAACATAAACACCAAAAAAATTCAATTACGTTAGAGCACAATACAATCTATGTTTTGCCATCTTCGCTTGGGTGGTATTTTATTATTGTGGCTATTTTAAACTTTGTAATGGGTATAAATTATCAAAATAATTTAATTTTGATCATGTCGTATCTGATGTTCGTGGTCATTGTATTAGCTGTTTTTATGGGATACAGCAATGCGAAAGGCTTAACAGTAACTTTTGATAAAGTATTACCGAGTTTTTCTCCACAACAACCCATTTTAAAATTGAATTTACATAGTAATTCAATCTGCCAATCGCTTTCTATTACCTATAACAATGATTTAAAAGCAAGTACACATCATGATGAAATTTCAAATAAATCGATTAGTAGCAGTTTACCGCTTCCGTATGAAACACGAGGTTGCTACAAATTAGAACGAATAAAAATAGCCAGTAACTATCCTTTTGGTTTGGTATCTGTATGGAGCTATTTACAAGTACAAACTAAAACTTTTGTTTACCCTGCTCACGAATACGTATTAAGCGATGCACACATTTCTTCACAAGATGAAAATACACAAAATGGAATGACAAAAAAGTCGGGAACTGAAGAATTCGACAATCTATTAATACATCAACCCGAAATGGGCTTAAGCAGAATATCGTGGAAACACTTCGCTAAAACAAAGCAATTATTAGTCAAAGACTTTGTAGATTTTAAAGCGACTGATGCTTTGTTTGATTTTAATTTAATGAGTGGAGCTACAGAGCAACGCCTTAGTCAGTTGTGTTATTTAGTGTGTGAAGCAACTGAGCACAACACCCCTTTCATGTTAAAACTGCCAAGCAAATTAATCAGTATTAATACAGGACAAGCCCATAAGCAACACTGTTTAGAATGCTTAAGTTCATTTGCAGGTGAAAAGCAATGATTGAACTTGAAAATGAAAAAGTTATTAACTTCTCTTTGTGTTTTATTTACGCCTGTTTAGTTCTATTTTTTACAGCACACCTGCCACTCCCATTTATTAGTGTATTAGCTGGCTTATGCCTATGGAATGCAGTTATTACAGCCAAAAATATCGTAAAGCCCAATGCATGGCTTGCAAACATACTAGCCGCTGGTGCTTTGGGTTTAATGATATTTACAATAGGAATGTCCGATACTGTAATATTGTTTGTGGCCATGTTGTTGTTATCAAGCTTATTTAAACTTTTACAAGCTAAAAATAAAAAGCATTATCAGGTAATTACAACCCTTACTTTTTTTTCATTGTCGTCGGTGTACTTATTTAGCCAAACTATATTTACCACTGCAGTTGTTAGCTTTTTATATGTAATAAATTTTTCAGTAATGGGTTTATTAGAATCTAAAGACAATTTAAAAATAAGCGCTAAACAAAGTTCAAAGTTATTATTAATGGCGTTACCACTGGCTGTTTTTTTACTGTTGTTTTTACCAAAAATGCCTGCGTTTTGGCAGTTACCCGGGCCAAAACTTGCTAAAACTGGGCTTTCTGAGCAAGTAGATCCGTTTGATATTGCTAAATTATCTAACTCAGATGAACTAGTATTTAGAGCTACTTTTAATAATCCCCCGCCTGCAACACCTTACTATTGGCGTGCAATTATTCATGATGAATTTAATGGCAATGCATGGCTTGCGTCTGATTTTTTAAAATACAGTAACCAACAAACAAACCAAAACTTAATATCCGAAAAAAGCATACTTATTGCAAACTATTCAGTCATTGCAGAACCTGCAACGCAAAAATGGCTTTATGGCTTAACTTATTCAACCAGCAATAGTAAAAATGTAAGCGCTAATGCGCTTGGATTATTAAGGAAAAACAGTTACCAAGCAAAAAGCCTGCAATATGATGTGGCAAGTTATCAATTTTCAGTAGATTCACTTAACGAATTTGAAAGAAATAGATATACATTTTTAAGTTTAAAGCAAAATATTAAAACTAATAAGTTTGCTTTACAGTTAAAAGAACAAGCTATCAATGAGCAGGCTTTTTATGACGCATTACTAGCGTACTTTGTAGAGCAAAACTTTACCTATACATTAACGCCGACCCCAATGAGTGGCGATAATACACTAGACCAATTTTTACTTGATAATAAACGTGGCTTTTGCGGGCATTATGCCAGTGCCGCTGCTTATATTTTTAGGGTTGCGGGCATACCTGCACGTGTAGTCAGTGGTTATTTAGGTGGTGAATATAATAGCGACAATAACACGCTTACTGTTCGCCAATATGACGCCCATGCTTGGGTTGAAGTATATTTACAAAATACCGGCTGGACTATTTTTGATGCCACTGCTGTTGTTGCTCCCGAGCGGTTAAATGGATCGCTTTCCCAAAACCAAGAGCTAAACGAAGAATTTAAAAATAATTTAGATTTCGGCTTAGTTAGCTTAAGCAACTTTGCAGCAATAAACTGGTTAAGGCTTGAACTCGAGCAATTAGATTATCAATGGTCTAGTTGGGTGCTTGGTTTTGATCAAGAAAAACAAAATGATTTTTTAAAATCCATATTTGGTAATAAAAAAAGTTGGATGGTGCCTTTAGTTGTATTAATTACAGCTGGGTTAAGTTTTGCAATTTACTTTGTCTATTTAAACTGGCCAAAAGCAAAACCAGTTAAACTCCCCCCTATAGTTAAAGCCTATAATGAAGTTTTTGATTGGGGAAATAAAAACAAAATTACATCGGCCGACTCTCTTAGTCCGTCACAACAACTTGATCATATGGCAAAGCAAAGGCCTAACGCGTCTAAGGAGCTAATAGAATTTAAACATTTATTCGAAAACAGCCGTTATGCTAACAAACCGTTTACCAAAGAGCGCAAAACCAAAGCTAAAGATCTGATAAAATTAATTAAAAGTTCAAAATAGAGAAAACTATGAATGCTGTTGTTGTTGGCGTGATTTTAATGCTTGCGCTCACTTTGGTTCGTGTCAACGTTATTGTAGCTATGACACTGTCTGCTTTAGTTGCTGGGTTAACTGCTGGTTTAGGAATAAAAGAAAGTTTAGATGCATTTAATTCGGGTTTGTCAGCGGGCGCTGAAATCGCCTTAAGTTATGCAATGCTTGGCGCATTCGCAGTTGCAATATCAAAGTCTGGTTTAACCCGCATATTAGCTGATAAATTATTAGCTAAAGTAGATGCTAGAGGGCAAGGCAGCCAAACATTACTTAGTTATTTTATTTTAATGATTATATTAGCGTGCGCTATCTCATCACAAAACTTGGTGCCCGTGCACATAGCGTTCATCCCAATTTTGATCCCGCCTTTGTTGGTTGTATTTAATAAATTAAAACTCGATCGACGTGCCATCGCGTGTATTTTAACATTTGGTTTAGCTTCGTCCTACATGGTACTCCCCTATGGTTTTGGTGGGATTTACTTATATTCAATTTTACATAAAAATCTTGTAGATAACGGCCTCCAAATTGTAAATACCAGTGTACCCGTAGCAATGATTATCCCTGCGTTAGGAATGTTTATTGGCCTACTCATTGCTGTATTTTTTACTTATAAAAAACAACGTACTTATAAATCGATCACAGTTACTAACCAGAGCAACCATGAACCTATAAAAAACCCAAAAAAAGTCATGTTAGTTGGCTCTTTTGCAGTTATTATCTCGTTAATTGCACAAAATATAAGTGGCTCAATGATACTTGGCGGCTTAGTAGGCGTTATGATTTTTAGCCTATTTGGTATTGTTAAATGGGAAGAAAATGGAGACGTATTTAGTAAAGGCGTTGCCATGATGGCCATGATTGGTTTTATCATGATATCGGCGCAAGGTTTTGCATCAGTTATGCAAGCGACGGGTGATATACAAAGCTTGGTCAATAGCGGTGCAAGTTTGTTTGATGGAAATAAGCCTATAGCAGCGGCGGTAATTTTATTAGTTGGTTTACTTATCACCATGGGAATTGGAAGCTCTTTTTCAACGGTACCAATTATTGCGACCTTATTTGTTCCTTTATGCCTAGAGCTTGGTTTTTCAGTAATGGCAACAGCTGCTTTAGTCGGTACTGCGGGCGCTCTAGGCGATGCGGGCTCCCCTGCTTCAGACTCAACACTTGGGCCAACATCTGGTTTAAACGCAGATGGTCAGCACGACCATATTTGGGATTCGGTAGTCCCAACTTTTATACACTTTAATATCCCACTATTAATATTCGGCTGGATTGCAGCAATGGTACTTTGAGTACTCTAAAACCTTCAATTTAAGAGGCTTATTATGTTATAAGCCTCTGATTCCCTGTTTAACCTTCTTTCACATATAATTTCGATGTTAAGATTAACTTTAAAGTAAGTATCTTATGATGTGTTCTTTTACACCTAAAATATAAGCACCTATTCTGGTGCTTATATTTTTATATTATTTTTACTTAAACCCGTTAATCATTTTATCGCATACTACAGGTGTAGGCCTATGATTATCATCTACAGCTACAAATGTAAAACTACCGCTTATAGCCGAGTGTTTATCATCTTTGTGCATTGTTTCAAGTAGTATATCAACATCTACTTTTAAGCTAGTGTTACCAACATGTACAACTTTAGCTATTAGTTCAGCAAATGTACCTGCAGGTATTGCCTCTTTAAAATCTACTCTATCAGAAGAAATAGTTACCAAGGGTTTACGGCAAAAACGCGTTGCAGCAATAAATGCAACCTCGTCCATCCATGCTAATGCATCGCCACCAAATAATGTATTGTGATGATTGGTACGCCCTGGGAATACCGTTTTTGTAACTGATGTAGTTGAATCTTTTATACGCTGAGCAATAATTGCATCGCGGTTTACGTCTGTCATAGTCTCTACTTTTTGTTGGCTAACGTATCTTGCATTAATAAGCCTGGATCTAGGCGTTCGCCTTTCCAGTTAAAGCGCCAATCTAAATGCGGGCCTGTAACTCGGCCGGTTGCACCAATTTCAGCAACTTTATTACCTTGTTTAACTTTATCACCCACGTTTACATCTAACTTACTTAAATGAATGTAAGTAGAGGTAATACCATGGCCATGATCTAAAATAAGTGTTCCGCCAGAATAATATAAATCGGGTTCTGCAAATACAACAGTGCCACCAATTGGTGCGTACACCGGCGAACCAGTTTTGTTAGCTATATCTAAACCAAAATGCGGGCGACGTGGTTCACCATTAAAGTAACGCTGGCTGCCATACACACCCGAAATTCGCCCTTGTGCAGGTTTTAGTACTGGGTCTAAAAAGTAAGTAAGGTCTGAATTAACAGCACGGGCATTTCTGACCGCAACCGCTTCTCTGCTTATACGTTCACTTACAGATTTAGGCGGAGAAACGTATTTTTTTGCAACACCCGTTATTTTGTCAATGTTGTAATCACGCTTGGTAATAATAAGATTCTGGGTATGCTTTTTGCCATTCGTATCAACCCAGCTAAGTGTATGATTTGCTTTTGCGTCACGGCCAAAACCAAATACAAAATCACCATTTTTTGAAAGCTTTAACGGTATATCGTTTAAACTAACAGACTGCACATCACTAAGCTTTCCTGTTACTAACCCGCCTTGAGTCAGGTGCCCTTTTAGCTCAACAGCTGACGAATTTACACTAAATGTTGCCAAAACTAACGCAGATAAAAGTGACTTAAGCATAACTAATTGCTCCTTTGCCAACCCCTTCATACGCGGTTATTTTAACATTTTGTTCAGGGTGCTTGGCTTTAACTTGCCCTGCAATATACCCCGCAATACATTCAACGGTTGTGTCTATCGGTAAAATATCACAGCGCGTTTCACTAATGGCCATTTCGAAATAACCTTGAGCTGATGTATAAGCAAAACAAACATCATTATCTTTTGCGCTAATATGCTTTAAGTTTTGCGGTTCTATTTGGTCTTCACTTGTTGCTAGGTATATATCTTCCCACTGCATTGCCCATTCTTTTTGTAAGCGTGGCATGGAAATACCGTCTAGGCTTATACCTATTTGAGAACGATGACCATGAATAATGCGCTGACAATTACCATCATGTTTTTTAAGACCATGACTATAATGATAATAAAAGCTTTGGCTATGTTCTGGTTTCAACGATAACTCTATTTTTTCTATGTTTGAAGGCAACTTAGGCAAAATAGTATCAACTAAAAATGCAGTTACCGACTCCACATTAATTTCATCGGCATCAATCATACAATAGGCTTGATGCGGTGCACTCATTGCCAAGTGGTGGTTTTCGCCAAAAGTGCAATCAATTATTTTGTGCTCATCAAATTCAGTCACTGAACCATTTATGCTATTAGGAATAGCTAAACGGTGATCAATACATTCATCAATAATACCTTTAATTTGTTTTTTAACTAATCCAAAGTCTAACACCATAGACTCGTCGTTAAGTTTACCGTGCAAAGTTAAATCAACAATCCAGCTCTCGCCAACGGCGCCGCGTTTGTTACATAAGTAAGAAAAATCTATCACAGTAAGTGAGTTAACAAAAAGGATCATAAACTTCCTTTAGACTAGTTATAAGACAGCGTTAATTATAATGATTTTTGATTGTAATTGCGCGGTTTTATAAAGCAAAAACCTAACGCATTGTTTGATTGATGATTTAATACTCAATATAGTAGGTATTTAACTGCTCCGAGTTGTTTAGCGTACAAGTGTACGCTAAAGTACGGGCAATTTCTAAGCGAAGATAAAGAGTTATGGAACCTAAAAACAACTATACAAAAGAAGAATTGATCCTATGTGGTCAAGGTGAAATGTTTGGTGAAGGCAACTGTCGTTTACCTAGCGATAACATGTTAATGATGGACCGCATTACCTCTATAAATGCTGATGGTGGAAGCCACGGTAAAGGTGAAATAATTGCTGAGCTTGATATTGACCCGACCCTTTGGTTTTTTGATTGTCACTTTAAAGGTGACCCTGTTATGCCAGGGTGTTTAGGCCTTGATGCAATGTGGCAACTAGTGGGTTTTTATCTTGGTTGGTCAGGTGGTCCTGGTCTTGGCCGCGCTTTAGGTGTAGGTGAAGTTAAATTTACAGGCCAAATACTTCCAACGTCTAAAAAAGTAACCTACCGCCTTGAAATGAAACGCGTAATTAAACGTAAACTCTTCATGGGTGTTGCAGATGGCACTGTTGAAGTAGACGGCCGCGTAATATATGAAGCCAAAGATTTAAAAGTAGGTTTATTTCAAGATACCACGTCTTTTTAATAGATTTACAATATAAATACAAAAAGGCCTCCAATTTGGAGGCCTTTTTGCTTAAATTTGGGTAATAATTAGGTTTTATACATATTTCGATTTTCAATTGCCTCTCGCCATCCACCTAACCACTCTGACTTTGGATCTATCTGTTGATAAGGGCATAGCTCTTTAGAACGACCTGCTAAACCTGCTTTGAAACCTTGAGAATGAGCTCTTTCTAAACGATCTCTTTTCTGTCTCTTCATCGGTATTATCCTCACCTTTTATAGTTATATATTTTGTAGCATAAGTGAAATCTACAATTAATGAATAGTTAATAAAAATGTAAAGTTCAAATAACAAAAACAATTAAATTGTTTGACATTAACTAAGCTGCTGATGCAAAAATGAATTAACATTTAAAGAATCAATCTGGTCATACCACCGCACTATACAACTTAAGCATCTATCTAAAATCATTAATTACTAAGACGAACAATTTATGCATCAACCTTAATTATTGACTAATAAAAATAACTGAAGTTCAAACAAAAATGTAATTCATAAAATATTTTTAACAGATGAATTTTGTACTTGCATATTAAAAGCCGATCGGTCTAATATGTAGCTATGAACAAAAATAATACAGTAACTCCACGACGTGGCCGTCCTCCTAAAATAGCCAGAGATAACGCCGATACTAAAGCGTTACTTATACGTACGGGTTTAGAAACGTTAACAGAGTTTGGCTTTAGTGCCACAGGACTCGATACAATATTAAAAAAAGCCTCAGTACCCAAAGGCTCTTTTTACCATTACTTTAAAAGCAAAGAAGCCTATGGCATTGCGTTGGTTGACGCCTACGACAGTTACTTTATTGCAAAGCTAAACCATTACCTCGATCAACAAAATATTCCCCCACTGGAACGCATAGTAAACTTTACACAAAGTGCTATTAAAGGCATGGGTAAGTACGATTACAAACGCGGTTGCTTAGTCGGTAATTTAAACCAAGAATTAAATCACTTAAGCGATGAATTTAAAAATCGCTTAATGCAAAGCTACACAGCTTGGCAAGAACAAATTGAAAACTGTTTAAATCAAGCTAAACAGCAAGGCACTATTTCTAAAACTGTAAATACACAATTAATGAGCGAGTACTTTTGGATTGGTTGGGAAGGCGCAGTAATGCGAGCAAAACTTACTAAGTCAAGTACACCCCTTACGCTATACACTGAAATGTTTTTGCGTGCATTACTGACATAATGCATTTTTATTTATCAATTAAAAGACGATCGGTCTAAAAGGATATGATATGAATAACCCAATTAAAGCCATTGTTATTAATAAAGAAGACAATAACTACAGCGCTTCTTTATCGCAGCTTAACGAAAATGATTTACCTGACGAAAATACCACAATAAATGTGTTGTACAGCACATTAAACTATAAAGACGGTCTAGCCATTACAGGTAAAGGCCCGGTAGTGAGAACCTTTCCGATGGTGCCCGGTATAGATTTAGTAGGCACTGTAACAACCTCCACCAGCGATGAATTTAAAAATGGCGATCATGTTATTTTAAATGGTTTTGGTGTTGGCGAAAAACATTGGGGCGGCCTTGCACAAAAAGCAGCGCTAAATAGTGACTGGTTAATTCCCCTACCCGCTACTATCAGTCCAAAACAAGCAATGCAAATTGGGACTGCCGGTTATACCGCTATGTTGAGCGTCATAGCACTCCAAAAACAAGGAGTTAAACCTGACGATGGTGAAATTTTAGTTACAGGTGCAAACGGTGGTGTTGGGAGTTTTGCTATTTATTTATTAAGTCAGCTCGGCTATAACGTAACCGCCGCCACAGGACGAGTAGATCAAAGCGAATACTTAAAAGAACTTGGTGCATCTCAAATAATTAACAGAGATGAGTTATCAAACCCGGGGAAACCGCTTCAAAAAGAACGTTTTGCTGCAGCTATCGATTCTGTTGGCAGCCATACGCTTGCAAATATTTGTGCGTCGCTTAAATACGGTGGTGTAGTCACTGCGTGTGGTTTAGCTCAAGGCATGGATTTACCCGCATCAGTCGCGCCCTTTATTTTACGAGGTGTTTCACTTATCGGAATCGATAGTGTTATGCGACCAAAAACAGACAGAATTAAAGCATGGGAAAGACTAGCTACATTAGTAAAAGCTGACTATTTAGATAAAATTTCAACAGAAATTACACTCGAACAAGTAATTGAAAACGCCGAGCAACTCATGGAAGGTAAAATTCGTGGTCGCGTTGTAGTTAATTGCCAAGGTTAGGCTATTTACACTATTAAAGCCTCGTTATTAAATTTATAATACACTTTGTATTTTAATAACGAGGCAACACCTATGAGCAACCAAGAACTTTTCAGTAATAATCCACTGCAAGGCGTAAAATTAGAACAAGTGGTTGAAGAGCTGGTTGAGCAATACGGGTGGGAACTCCTGCACGCTTACTTGCAGCTTAATTGTTTTAAAAATAATCCGGATATTAAATCTGCTGTAAAATTTTTACGTAAAACCCAATGGGCACAAGAAAAGGTAGAAAATTTTTACCTATACCGCCTTAAAAACTTGCCTAAACCAGATGATGTTCAGTATGAGTTACCGCCGCGTGATCGTGTTATACCGGCCGATCATAAACCAGGTGAACCTTGTGAACTAAGCTTTAGTGACGCAAAACGCATTCAAGCTAAAAAAGCCACTAAACAACGTGCTCGAGAACGCAAACAACGGTCTAATCCAAGTAACCCTTGGGGTAATTAAGAGTGAGTTTATAAAGCCAATTTTTATTGGCTTTTTTTATGCCTTGTTGTAACTAGTTCTTAGCGTTGCAGCACTATAACTATGTAAACCGAATAAGTTAGCTTATTTAAACCTATGTTGCCGTTGTGCCTAGGAACTAGTACCCGCGCTTTTTCCAAAAATCTACTTCTGTTTGTTGCGCTTCTAATGCAACATTAAATGTTTTATCTGCAATTATTTTATTATTAAGCGTTAAAGTCATTCGCCATGGGCCTAGCTTATTGCCAATAGGCTCCCACAATGTATCGCCAAGATAAAAGTGCCAATCGTTATCTTTAACGTATTCAACGCTTTCAAAAGGCGGCATAACATCCCCCTCTTCGTTAGGTATGTCTGGGTGGTAAATACAAAAATGCAGTTTTTCACCTTTTGCTTTTTTTATATTTACTATCAGCCCAAATTCTACGTCTATTTCAGCAATCACATCAGTAGTGAATTGCTCAATTTGTGGAAGAGCCTTGCTGTTACTATCCCAAGTTGAATAAATACCATAACTCTGGAGCGTAACGCTGGGTTTTAACTTTGCCATTTATCCAACCTGTACTTACTTATATACCAAAATTTTATAATAAACCGTTGGTTTAGTCTTATATAAAAGTTTACTTACATAATTTTCATTTATATTTGCACATTGCTTGCACAATTACAGAATAATATTTTGATCTCTTTATCAGTGAGTTCAAAGTTATGAGTACATCCCTAGTAAATAGTATTTCTAAAAATTCAGTGACAAAATTAAAGCTAATTGTGTGCTTTACTGCAATATCATCACTTGTTGCATGCGGTGGTTCTGAGCAAAGCACTTCAATAAGCGACGTAATAACTGATAGCACAACAGTTGACGGTTCAAATGCTGATGCAAATGGTTCTACACACAATGTTTTATGTGAGTACGCTTACAACGAATACAACAACGCTGACTCTGTACAAACAACAAGCTCAGCTGACTGGACATGCACAGGCACAACGCGTGACATCATTGCTAATGGAATTCCTGACCACGACGTAGGCACTTTTCCTAATCCGGCTAACCCCAATACCATCGCAGAACAATCAGTAAATGAAAGCTTTACATTAACACCGGTTCAATCATCATCCGCTACGATGATGGGCGGCCCTCGCGGTATAACAGGGCTTGTTTTAAATGGCGTTAAAATTGATGCCGGCACAGGTGGTAGCTGTGATGACTCAGGTGAAAATTGCGACCTAGGCGATAATAGCGGCAACTGGAATATAGAAGCTTTAAGCCAAACTACATTTAGTTTTGGCACAGATGCTAACAATGCCCATGTGCAACCAGATGGGACGTATCATTACCATGGAATGCCCGAAGGGTTTATAACAATGCAAGGCGGTAATGAAACAACCATGACACTAATAGGCTGGGCTGCAGACGGCTTTCCTATTTATGCACGTTATGGCTACTCAGATTCAACCGATGCCACTTCTGAACTCGTTGCAATGACAGGCAGTTATCAACACGTAACCACAGTCAGTACAAACAGACCTTCTACCGACATATACCCTTTAGGAACATTTGCACAAGACTGGGAATACGTTGCAGGTTCAGGCGATTTAGATGAATGCAATGGCCGTATTGGCGTAACACCGGAATTTCCAGATGGTATTTATCACTACTATGCAACTGACACTTACCCGTTTTTTCAGCGTTGTGTAAAAGGAGAGCTTTAAGTTATGCGCCTTTCAAAATTAATACATAACATTGGTGGAATGATTATCGCTTTTTGTATATCTCAAAAAACACATGCTCACTTAATAGTTGCACAACATGGCACCCTTAATGTTGTTGAAGAGCACGTGTTTGTTGTGCTGTCGCTTCCTGCGTCGTCATTATTAGGCGTTGACGAAAACAACGATGGGACACTTTCACTCACTGAATTTAATAAATATCGTAATCACATTAGTAAACAGGTTAAAAAGCACGTGTATTTGTCTGATCAGCAATATCGCTTTTCGATTGAAGGGCTGTTATTACATCCAGAAACGGCGCACAGCGGTAACAATACATTTGTTGATCAAATTACCATTACCGGCAGATTCACACCTCTAATGACAAACAATATAAAATTCAATATTAATTTATTTGCCAATAACAGTAGTAAACAAACTTATAAAATTACCGCTACCAATAAACAGCAACAGCTTATTCATCAATTTGAGCTAGAGCCATTGTCTCCGCATAGTGAGTTATTTTAATGTATTAGGCTGATTTACCAAGCCATATAAATCCCATTAAGAAAGCTGACACGTTATACGCGTTTTGGGTTTTTAGGAAAGAATTGCTCTTCTTGTTGTGCACACAAATCAAACTCTCGTGTATTTTTATAGGGTAGCTTCATAAAGCCCGCAACGCCCACATCGGTAATGTTTACAGCATATTGCATTAGTTTATTTAACAAACGTTTAAATTCGGCCTCTTTTGTCGAGTCGAGTAGCCTGTAGTAGTGATGAATTTTCATTCTGTCGGGCAAGGCTTCAAAAATAATACAACCGGTATGGTGTATTTGGTTTAGCTCAAATACACATTTAATTACTTTTTTAGGAAGCTGTAATTGCTCATCGGGATCTTTACCATCTTCAAAGTATGAATGTGGTCGGGTTATTTCGTTAGCTTTAACGCTAACAACTTCATAATCTAGCTCAGGAAGACTATCAAACTTAAATGCACCGGTGCCATCTCGCTCTAATTGAATGGTTTTACGTGCATCAAATAAACAACATTTAAATAGCCCTTTTTGGTTAATTGCTTGGGCTAACATCACTGTATTGTTTATTGAATCTGTAAATGCTTTGCCTAGTGACTCATCGTGCATTATTAATGACGACTCAATAAACAACGATTCATCTTTCCAATGAAAACTAAGCCCACCCACGGCTGGGTATTTCGCAAGCCGGCTTATGGAGGCCAAAAATGCTTTTTCGGTGTCGCCAGTATCAAATAAAAATTCTTTGTAGTATCGGTCTAACTGGGCATCATTTACATCTAGTAACTGTTGGTTGTGGTCGGCTTGGCGTAAAAACTGTTTACGCGAGCTATAAACTACGGTATCTGGCGCTTCATCGGTACCGTACCAAAACGGGATAGCGGCTTTTTGCTGTGTTAATTTAAGATCGGGTAAATACGCTTTTGCCATTGTTGGTATATTACGTATAAAGTAATCGCCTGCAGCATCACGTACTGTTTTACTTTTACTGAGCATGCCATCTATAACGTTAGCGAGCTCTTTAGGTAGCCCTAAAGAAATTGCAGGAATAGCCTGCGCGCCAAATCGACAAGACTGTGCAGACGCTAATGCATATAAAGTTGCTGCAACACCTTGCTCATCAAACCGCGGCGATGATTGCTCACCCGACATTTGCGCTTCGCCTATAAAGTACACATCTCCCATACGCGCATTGGTTGTGCTTAAATCTCCCGACATTAAATCCATAAAGTTACTGGCTACGGGCTCACCGTTACTGTGTAATTGGGCATATACCGAACTCCCCCAATCAACTAAAGATAAAGCGTCTGTTTGAGAATCCCACACCAAATTTGAAGGTTTTATATCTCCATGCACAATTGGTTGAGCACTTAACCCATTTTTGTGGTTACTTAAATCAAGTAACACATTACGTAATTTAACGGCTAATGCCATTATTTTAGCTGCGCTAAATCGCCCCTCTTTAAGCGACACTTTTTCAAGGTCTTCTCCCATGGCGCGCGCCATCATTAAAATGCCCTGCTTTTTAATGCGCTCAAACGCATAAAATTTAGGCACCAGCGGATTATTAATTTGTGAAAGCATATACGCTTCGTCTTCAAGACGGTCACGTACACTTTGAGCAAGCGTAATCCGTGAAAACTTAAACACCCAAGGCAAGCCTTTGTCGTCTTCACCTGCAAATACAAACCCAAATGCACCTGAGCCAATCATTTCTACATTTTTATAACCAAGCAAAGTAAGTTGTTTAATACAAATATTAAGCCACTGGCGATGTTTTTTAGCATCACGATGCGACAGCAAATATACGGATTGCTCTTCGTTAATGTAAAAATTTCGAATTTCTTTGGCTTTCAATACAGGCTCTCTAATTATGTGATTACTGGTAAGTTTTAACACTCTGATTATTAGTTTTATATAACGACATTACAATAGCACCAATATAGTTTTTAAACTTAAGCCCTATTTGAATAATAAAACACTCAATGTTGCATCCAAAAGGTTTACTTAGTCGTTTTAATTTAAACAGCACTGAATAGTAAACATAATAGATAGGACTTTAAGGATGAAAACATTAGCAATTTTAACTATCGGCACATTATATAGCGGTTATGTACATGCCAATATAGAAAAGCTCACTGTATATGGGCACCGTGATGGTTTAATTGGCGAATCAATCAGTGCCTCTAGCGGCATTATTGGCCAAGGTGAAATTGAGCAGCGCCCAATGCTAAGAAGCGCTGAAATGTTAGAGCTCATTCCGGGGATGGCGGTTACTCAACACAGTGGCTCAGGTAAAGCAAACCAATACTTTATTAGAGGATTTAACTTAGACCATGGGACCGACTTTGCCACAAGTATCGATGGTATGCCTATCAACATGCGTAGCCACGGACACGGCCAAGGTTACACCGATCTAAACTTTATAATTCCCGAATCTATTTCTACCATTAACTATCAAAAGGGTTCATATAGCGCAAGCCAAGGTGATTTTTCAAGTGCTGGTAGTGCACAGTTTAAACTGGTTGATAATCTTAAACATCAGCAAATAGAACTAAGTATTGGAGAAGATAACTATAAACGCGCGGTAGTACTTGGCTCAACTAACCTTACAAAAGGTAAACTTATTGCGGCTGCTGAGTGGCAAGGCTACGACGGCCCTTGGGATGACATAAACGAAGACGTGAATAAAAAAAATGCCCTACTACGCTATGTTGGTAAAGCATTTAATGGTGACCTATCAATAAGCGCAATGGCATACGACAACACATGGAACTCAGCCGATCAAATTCCACAGCGTGCTGTTTCGCATAACTTAATAACACAATTAGGCTCGCTCGACACCACTCTTGGCGGCAGCTCTAGTCGTTATAGTTTATCGGGTAATTGGCAAGGGGAGCATTTGAAAGCCAGCGCTTATGTAATAAATTACGATTTAAACCTATATTCTAATTTCAGTTATTTTTTAAATGACCCAATTAATGGCGATCAGTTTAATCAGCAAGATAACCGCAATATTTATGGCACCACTTTAAGTTATCAGTTTGAAACTAAAACATCAGGCTTAAACATGCAACACACTGTAGGGCTTGAGCTTAAACACGACGATATAGATAACGTTGGGCTTTATAACACTAAAGCCAGAGAGCAGCTAAGCACTGTAAGGCAAGATGTACTCAAGCAAACGAGTTATTCAAGCTTTTGGGAGTCTAAACTTTTATTTACCCCAAAACTAGAAGCAACAGCAGGTGTAAGGTACGACTATTTTGATACAAATGTAACCAGTATTACCGCCGTAAACTCAGGTAAAGCAAGTGATGATTTAATCAGTTTTAAAGCAAGCTTAAATTATCGCTTTACTCAATTGCTAGCTGCCTATGCAAATTGGGGGCAATCTTTTCACTCTAACGATGCGCGCGGCTCCACAATAAATATCGACCCAGTAACAGGTGATCAAGCCGAACGAGTCGATCTATTAGTAAAAAGTGAAGGCGCTGAAATTGGATTACGATTTGCTGATGAAAAAAAATATAATATGTCAGCTGCGCTTTGGTGGTTAAAACTCGACTCAGAACTATTGTTTGTCGGAGATGCAGGTAATACAGAGCCAAGTGATGCGTCTAAGCGTTATGGGTTAGAAATGAGTGCCTATTACTGGATTAACGAGCAATTTAATATTGATTTAGAAGCCTCGTTTACACATTCTCGCTTAGATATAAATGACAATAACAATTACATAGAAGGCGCTGTACCCGTTGTAGCAAGTACAGGTTTAAATTGGCACTTAAGTAAACAATGGCAATCATCGATCAGGGTACGCCATATTGGTAAACGCACATTAACAGACGACGGTGATAAGCTGAATCGCCCCGTGTTT
>NZ_PNDV01000105.1:0-316 GCF_005930865.1 Pseudoalteromonas sp. S554
AACTACAAGAACGCCCGACTAGAATTTTTAGGTCTTCTTTGGTGACTTAAAAAAGTAATCTTCAGCATTCCCTTCTCTAAAGTGTAGCGTCTCTGAAGGGAATGGCCGCTTTGTGAACAGTGTTTTGGGTATTCAATACACTGGCCTATGTTAGATAACATTTCCCTGTGACTCTCTACCGCTGAGGGCACCATGACATTCTACTTCGTAGCGCACCGACTTCAAATTGTAGAAAGCCCGACTAGAAAAAGTCGGGCTTTTTTACGTCTGCAGACAAGTGACATTCAATATTTCCTTCTCTAAAGCGCAGCGTCTC
>NZ_PNDV01000106.1:0-18194 GCF_005930865.1 Pseudoalteromonas sp. S554
GGCAGATGATAGTGTAGCATTTGCTATGTGAAAGTAGGACATTACCAGGCTTCAAATAAGAGAAAGCCGCTTCAGAAATGAAGCGGCTTTTTTACGTCTGCAGAAAAGTAATATTCAACATTTTCTTCTCTAAAGCGTCGCGTCTCCTAAGCGAAGCGCCTCTTTGTGAACAGTGTTTTGGTTATTCAATACACTGGCCTATGATAGGCAACATTTCACTGTGACTCTCCACCGCTGAGGGCACCATGACATTAACAGGCTCAAATAATAGAGACCTGTTACAGCAGTGTGACGGTTTTTACTTTCTTGGATAAAATAAAGAACCAAACTAATATCATCACCATCAAAAATGCCAACCAACGTAAGGTTAAGTCAATTCTATCCCGTGTCTAGATCATAAACTTTTTACCTTTGACTACTGAGTTTTGTAATCTACTTTATTCTTTACATCTCTTCTCATTTTGTTGCAATTTCATTCTTGGCTTACTAAGTGACCTGTGTAAGACTAGCTGTGTTAATTTAGTAAATCAGGTGACATGAATGTCGAATAGTAAAGTTTGGAAACTTATAAGCCTGTTTTGTTTGTTTACGGTGCTTATGGGTTGTCAATCTAAAGAAGAGCAGCTACAACAAACAATTCAAGAGTCTATAAAAAAAGCGGATGCTGAGCTATCACAGCTAGGTAGTGCGCTAGATAATGGCAGTATACGCAATGCTGTGTTACTTAAAGAGTATGGTGCGCTTTTAAAAAAACAACAGCCAGAGCTTTCAAATGTTGTTGATGTAATTACTTTAGATGCTTCGCGCCAAGGTGCACTTTATAGTGGTTTATTACAGCGACTTAAAGAGACTAAAAGTACTTACTTAATCCCCCCTTACGAAGATACGTTGCACAGCATCGATCTTTTACGTGAAGCTGCAAAACCTTCACTGTTCTCTGACGCTTTAACTGATCCAATCAATATGCTTGCTGATATGTCAAAAGGATCCCTAGCTCGCGTTGGTGCTATTAGCCAACAAGCCGAGGGTGAAGGGGTAGGTAACCAGATGGTGGGTAATCCCAACTACGGTAACTGGCAAACAAATAGCAGTGGCATCAGTTTTTGGCAATGGTACGGCATGTACCGTATTTTAGGGGATGTATTTGACAGGGTTGAATACGGAAGCTGGAGTAAACGCCGTAAGTACAGCTATTACAATGATTATGGTCGTTATCGCTACTCAAGCCCTAAACAAATTAAAACACAAAGCGCGCTAGAGACACGTACACGTCAAACATATCAACGCCAAGGTAAGCAGTTCACAAGCCCGTATGCGAGTAAAAAGACTGGTGCATCAGGGTTAAGTCGAAGTAGCTATACACCGCCTAAGAGTCGCAGCAGTTACTCACGTTCAAGTAGCTATAGCAATAGCTCTGGTTCAGTTCGTGACAGTGGAAGCAGAACCTCTCGTGGCGTGAGCCGTGGTAAGTAAAGAATAAAGTTGGAGTTAGAATAATATGTATGAATTTAATGGAATAACTACGTGGTCGCTGCAAGCTTTAGCGATAGACTTTGCAATAATTGTGCTGCTATTTGTTAGCCTTAAATATATAAAAGGCTGGGTTTCAAATTTACATGCCAATGACGAAATAACAGAGCGTGATAATTTTGCCTTTGGTATTAGTTTTGCCGCTGGTTTGGTTGCGCTGGCTATCGTATTAACCGGTGTAAGCAGTGGTGCATTTGCTGCAACGCTTCAGCAAGAAGCACTGCAAATGCTTGGCTATGGTGCGCTTGCCATTGTGTTAATTAAGCTTGGTCACTTTTTTCAAGACAAAGTTGCACTGCGTAAAGTGAGCCTACATGATGAAATTGTTAAAGGTAATGTGACTGCTTCTATCATTGATTTTGGCCATGTAGTGAGTGTGGCAATTGTCATTCGTTCAGCACTGTTATGGGTAGCTACAGAGGGATGGCATGGTTTACCGATTGTCATTGCTGCCTTTGTTATTGGTAGCATCGTGCTGTTATTTGTGAGCCAGTACCGAGTTATGTTATTTAAACGCACAAATAAAAATGGTGACTGTCTTCAACAAGCTATTATTGATGATAACTTAGCTGTTGGTATTCGTTACGCTGGTTATTTAGTGGGTAGTGCATTAGCAATCACAGCGGCAACAGGTGTTGCACCGTATGCTGCAGATAATATTAATGCTAGCCTATTATATTGGGCTGTTAGTGCAGTAGTGAGCCTAGTTGCGTTTATTATTTTACACTTAGTGACCATTAAAATAATTTTATCGGGTTGTGATATTTCTGATGAAGTTAATCGTCAAAAAAATGTGGGTGTAGCAGCTATTTCTGCCGCTGTATCGTTTGCCGTAGGCATCACAATGGCAACATTATTAGGCGCATAATTCGTGTCATCAACAACTCAAAGCCCAAGTAAGTCTCGCTTACTTGGGCACGATATATTACTTATCACTGTTATGGCTGTGCTCGCTGGGTGCGGCCTTATTTATGAGTACCTACTCTCTCACTATGCCGGCCGAGTATTAGGCTCTGTAGAAAGTGCTATTTACGCCATGATTGGCACCATGATAGTAGCTATGGGGCTAGGGGCTTTTTTAGCGCGTTGGTTTAAAGATGCGTTCACCGCATTTGCTTGGCTAGAAAGCATTATAGCTTTGATTGGCATGGGCTGTATTTTGGCCATAGCAAGTGTGATTGCAGTTAGTTATTCGCTTCCTCATTTGTTCTCGAGCATTTTTAACCTGCCACCTGACGTTGTACTTAATGGCTATGTATTTCAAAAGTTACAAGAATGGTCACGCTTTTTACCTTATGTATTTGGCTTAGTATTAGGACTGTTTATTGGTATGGAAATACCGCTTATAGCGCGTATTCGCCAACATGTGTACGGGCGGTTTTTAGAAAACAATGCAGGAACTATTTATGGTGCAGACTACATTGGGGCAGGTATTGGCGCAGCAATTTGGGTAAGCATAATGTTGGCTATGCCTATCATGCAAGCTGCTGCATGGACCGCTTTATTTAATATTATTGCAGGGCTTGCTTTTTTATGGCGCTATCATGCCCATGTACGATTTGCTAAAGCTTTGTTGGTTTGCCATATTTTACTGCTTGTGCTGTTTGGCTTTATTTTAGTGCTCGGCAGCAGTTGGATGAATAGCCTAAGCAACGTCTTATATAAAGATAAAGTTATTTATTCTCAAGCGACTAAATATCAGCATGTTGTATTAACAGAACGACTTAGCAAAAATCAACCGCAACCAATTACCGACCTATACTTAAATGGCCGCCTACAGTTCTCAAGTGTTGATGAACAAATATACCATTCAATGCTAGTTTATCCGGCTATGCTTGCCTCTAACCGCCATGATAAGGTGCTAATTATTGGCGGGGGTGACGGTTTAGCATTAAGGGATGTACTAAAATGGTCGGTAAACGAAGTCACTTTAATTGATTTAGATGGACAGTTACTTAACCTATTTGGCCACGAAGACGATAAGTTTACCTCGCCCAAAGCCATCACGCAGCGATTAATAAACCTCAATAACGACTCAATGAAAGACCCCAAAGCTAACATAATCGTGGGTGATGCTTTTTTAGAGGTTGAGAAATTACTCGATCAAAACAAACAGTTTGACACTGTTATTATTGATTTACCTGATCCGAATCATCCTGACCTAAATAAGTTATACAGCGACTATTTTTATAATCATGTACGCCAATTACTTGCTCCTGATGGGGCTATGGCTGTGCAATCAACGTCGCCATATCATGCAAAAAAGGCGTTTCTGAGTATAGCTAAAACTGTTAAGGCTGCCGGGTTTGATCACGTGGAGCAATACCAACAAAATATTCCATCGTTTGGTCAGTGGGGGTGGACAATTGCTACCAAAATGGGTCAACCAGCCAGTGCACGAATAAATAATATAGGCGAAATGCCGGTATCGTCACGATGGATAAGTAAAAAATATTTACTAGCAAGTTTTGTATTCCCTAATCAGTATTTTGAACAAATAAATGATATTGAGGTCAATAGGTTAGGTTCTGGTCAGCTTTATGATTATTACCGTTCAGCATGGCAAATAGAGAGTGAATTGTATAAAAACTAACAAAACATGGTTGACATAATATGTCTACCGTGCGAATCTTAACTCAGACATAATATGTCAAACAACACAAAGGCAGAGACATGGAATTAAACGAACTTTCAATAAAATTAGCCTCTTTTGAAACTGAAGGCGCTAACTTTGAGTCTTTCTTGATTGCCAATCCAGGTGAGCAAGATGTTTTACAAGTCATTGTTGATGGAAATGATGAACTTCCAATTTTTGTTACGCAAACTCAAGAGCAGTTGTTATGTATTAGCTACTTGTTTGGCGAAGACGAAGTGAAAAGTGAATTACGCAACGAGTTAAACGAAACATTGTTACGCTTGAACGTGCCAATTCCACTAAGTGCATTTGCTAAAATCGATAATAAATACGCGATTTTTGGTGCACTGTCGGTAAACTCATCATTAGATGATGTTACCCACGAACTAGTGACATTAGCTGACAACGCGATTGATGCACTAGAAGCCGTGACCTTGTATTTAAACGATTAGTAACTAGTTAGTGGAGTTAAGATTATGAGTATTTTAAAAAAATTATTTACAGCAGTACGTGGTGGTGCTCGTGAAGCGGGCGAAGCAATTGTAGATGCAAATGGTATCCGTATTTTTGAACAAGAAATCGCTGATGCACAAAATGCACTTCACCGTGCTAAAAAAAGCCTGACCGAAGTAATGGCTAAAGAAATGCAAACTAAGCGAAAAATTAGCGCTGTAGATGCATCAATTGCTGAACACGAAGCGTATGCAGGCCAAGCACTTGAAAAAGGTAACGAAGCCTTAGCATTAGAAATTGCAGAAAAAATTGGTGATTTTGAAGCTGAAAAAGCTGAAAACGAGCAAGTATTAGCAGGTTTTAGCAACCACATTGTAACGCTTAAGCAGCAAGTTAAAGACGCTGAAAAGTCGATTAAAGAAAATCAACGTCAGCTTACGATGGTTAAAACCACAGAAAGCGTACAGCAAGCAACAATGGCTGTTAACAGCACGCTTAATACGAATAGCTCTTCGATGACCTCAGCTCGACAATCACTAGAGCGTATTAAACAGCGTCAACAAGACCGTAGCGATCAGTTAGGTGCTGCAAAAGAGCTTGAGTCAGAAGTTAATGGCGACGATTTAAAAGCGAAAATGGCTGAAGCAGGCATTGGCGATACAAGTCCAAAAAGTGCCGATATTTTAGCGCGCATTAAAGCCAAGCAAAACGGCTAATAGTTCGTACATTTATAATAAAAGGTAATTAAGCGTCGCTTAGTTACCTTTTTTGCTTAAGGGATGCTTTATTATGTTTAATTTTTTCAAATCTAAAAAAGAGCCAGAACGTCAGCTTAACCATGCAAGTGAGCTTAAAAAAGGTGACATGTTTACCGTTATAGATTCGTTTGCTTATCCGTCGTGGTTAAAAGGACAAACATTGCGTGTTATTGATGTGCAAACTTATCAATATCAGCACAGTAGTGATACTGAGTTTGTGCTTGAGACAAACAGTGGTCAAGTTGTGTTTTTACAAATAGCACAAGAAGACGGCGAGCAATGGGCTAATTTTTCGATAAAAGTACAACGAGATGAAGTAGACGATATTTTCACATTAGATGAATTTGCTCGTATTTTTGATGAAGAGTCGTTAACGCATATTGCAGTTAAAAATACTCCTGAGCGTTTTATGCAGTTTTTGGCTAAAAGTTACCAACAAACTGAATCGCCGTTTGTTTGTTATTTTCATAATAAAGACTTTCGTGGTCAAAGCCTACCTCGCTATGAGCAAGACGGTGGCGAGCCTTGTGAAATGATATGTTTAGAATCGCCTGATGAAGGGCATAGTCTAAATATTGAAATTTGGGATGGCGGCGAAACCGAAGTGTCATTAACACTTACGCGTCCAATTACCGATATAGTGGATTTATTTCCTGGAGACGCGAAGTGAGTGATGCTAAAGATAAGTGGTTGCGCCAAGAGCAAGCTGTACGTGCAACACAAATGGCATTTGATTTGAGTAGCGATGTTCAAAAGCAAATAAAAAAGCAAGCAATTGACCAAGAGCTCACGCCATCCGATATGATCCGCAAAATACTTGGCTTAGATGTTAAGTCTAAAAAGACTCGACAGCGCTTATCGTTCAATTTGAATGATGATGAGATAGCGCAACTAGCGGGCCGCTTTGATGTACCTAGCGAAGATAAGCGCGCGGTAAAGCAACAAGTAGCAGAGCTTTTAATTGCGCATACTAAAAAAGCTAAGTAGTTGGCCTAAACCTGGTTTATAAAAGTATGTTAGGCAGTTATTTTAGCTAAAAATAAGATTAAATAGATGGGTACTTCAATGTACTTTTAAATCTTTTATCAAAAGCTAATAAATTGAAAAGCAGTGCTTTTGCGTTCTTTGTATTAAGCCCTTACACTAAAGGTAACAACTATAAAGAAGTACTGCTTTGAATATTATACTGATTACTTACCTAATTATTTTTGCTTTATTTGGTACTGCAGCAAGTTATTTTGTGCGTTTTATATATGCATACTGGGTACTAAAAACTATGCCAATGAAATACATACTAAAAGCAGGGATATGTGTGCTGTTAGTCGTGGTTATTTCAGCGCTTATTCCGTACTTAAGTCAATAACGCTGAAATAGCACTTAATACTTTATTTATTACTTAATATCTATTGATTGGCATTGCTGGTTAATGCACAGCGATTGTACTTCAATAACCGGTAAGCAATCGGTTAGTGATTGTTGCTCATTTTGATTTTTTTCTTGTTCGGTGATCTGCTTTGCAATGCTTTCTGCTTGCTCTTGAGGGGTATTTAGCGTTGAATAAACAGCATATTTACTCGGCCCGCCACACGCTCGTGCTCCTACTTCAAGTACTTTACACTGAAAGCTTGCTGTACAGCCATTGTTATCAACAATATTGGCAAGTTGGCTATTTAAAGCCGACAAGTTCTGCCCTTGAGCACTATTTACAGATGCTGTTGTTGAGCAACCGCTGAGTAAAAAAATGCTAGCAGCAACACTAAAAATTGATAATTTAACTGTCAATGTCAAACCACTCATATTGTTATCCTTAAAATACACTTACCGCTGAGCCTTCAAGTTTAACACATTTATTTTCAACACACTGAGTGCTTGGTGTTGTTAAATGCTGGCAAATACTCATCATTCCTTTTTGCGCATTAAAATTACTTTCAAGCTCGGTGATTGTTTTGCTCAGTGTTTTTACTTGCTCGTCTTTTGCTGTTTTAGTTGAATAAACTTCAAAGCTACTAGGGCCACCACAGGCGCGACTACCTACTGCAATAACTTTACATTGCATACTTGTATCGCAGCTGGTGTCAGCAATAAGCGTGTTTAATTGGGTTTTAGCTGTCGTAATATCTTCAACCGATACCGCTTTAACACTTGAGTTTGAAAGTTCCTCAACGTCACTTTTTGTTTGAGTGGTTTCTTTTAGTGTTTGTTGTTTTGGTTTTATTACTTCAGCAGTGGTTACTGATTCTTTTTCTGCTGGTGTTTTATCTAAACACGCACTTAAACAAAGGGGTAAAACAAGAGCTAATAATACAGGGCGCATAAGATACCTTGATAGTGATGAATAATTCATCACTATCATACACGGTGCATTTTTTACGGCAATAAAAACTATATAATCAAGTAATTAAAGCCGTATTTAAGGCTTTTTAAAAACTACAAGCCACCTTGTGTGAGCTTAGTCGGGTTGAGCAGTTTTTCGAGCTCTTCACGTGGTAAGTCAGTTTCTTGTTCGGCAACATCAATAATAGGACGGGCTTCTTTATAGGCTTGTTTCGCTATTTTTGCTGCTTTTTCGTAACCGATCACCGGATTAAGTGCAGTCACTAAAATAGGGTTTTTGGCAAGAGCGCGGTCAATGTTAGCTTGATTTACGATAAATGTGGCTATGGCTTTTTCTGCCAAAGCTTGGGCGCTGTTTGTTAGTAGCTCTATGCTTTGCAAAATATTATAGGCAATAACGGGCAGCATAACATTTAGTTCAAAGTTACCAGATTGACCAGCAACGGTAATTGTAGCGTCGTTACCAATCACTTGCGCACTAACCATCGCAGCGGCTTCTGGTATGACTGGGTTTACTTTACCCGGCATAATAGATGAGCCAGGTTGTAGGGCTTCAAGTTCTATTTCGCCTAAACCTGCAAGGGGGCCTGAGTTCATCCAGCGTAAGTCGTTCGCTATTTTCATTTGAGCTACAGCGAGTACTTTTAACTGCCCAGACAGTGCAACAATGGCATCTTGTGAACCAATATTATAAAAAAAGTTTTTGCTTGGCGAAAACCGGATCCCCACGTTTTTAGTTAGGTTAGTGCAAAATAAGTCTGCAAACTTTGGGTCGGCATTAATACCGGTACCAACAGCTGTACCACCTTGAGCAAGCTCACACACTGGCTCTAAGCTATGGCGAATGCCTGAGGCCGCGTTGTTTACTTGCGATTGCCATGCATTAAGGGTTTGCTCGAATGTAACAGGCATCGCGTCCATTAAGTGAGTGCGACCTGTTTTAACAATAGCGCCTACTTCGCTCTTTTTATTTTCTAAATGTTGCGAAAGGTTTTCAAGAGCTGGAAGTAATGCTTGTTTAACGGCTAGGGCACTACTTAGTGCAATAGCCGTAGGGACTACATCGTTTGAGCTTTGGCCCATGTTTACATCATCATTAGGATGTACAAGCTCCTGTTGAGTACTGGCAAGTGTTGCTATTACTTCATTGGCGTTCATATTAGAACTAGTTCCTGAACCGGTTTGAAACACATCAACAGGAAACTGATCATGATGCTTACCATCAATAATCGCTTGGCAAGCATGCTCTATTGCAGTTGCCTTGGTTTTATTTATAAGCCCTAGCTCACAGTTACTTTGTGCTGCAGCTTGTTTTATATACGCCAGTGCCTTTATAAATTGTGCTGGCATAGTGAGGGCGCTAATAGCAAAGTTATTAACAGCGCGCTGTGTTTGTGCTTGATATAAAGCGTTAACAGGTACTTTTAATTCGCCCATACTGTCTGATTCTATTCTAAAGTTGCTCATTAATGTGCTCCTTAAAAAGGGTTGAATTCGTGACTAAGAATACGAGCTTCACGCTCAAGTAATAAAAATTTAGCACGACTATTGTGGCTTATGTAGAAACGCTTTAATGCAAGTAATGGTTTGTGTAGCTGGTGTAGGCATTGTTTGCGAATTGCATTATGAGTAAGAGGATCGCACATTTTATTTATAATTTCATGGTGTGTGCGTCTTAAGTAATACTCCTGAAGTAGCGGATTATCAAGTTGTTCAAAGTTTTTAGCTACGTTGAGAGCTGCGTCTATATAATGAGCGACAAGCATTGGGGCATGCAGGCCTGGTCTTTTGCAATTAAATGCAAGAGTATGTTGATAGTTATGTAAGGCGTGATTTGAAGACATAAAAAAACCGACTCAACTAATGATAATAGTTATCATTACATTTAATCGGTTTCAGTGTAAATAGTTATTATAAAAATTATTTACGGCGTGTATTTTAATTATAGCCGAGAATAAATATCTGGTCTGTTTCATGTTTAGTGATCGCCTTTTGATTATGTTTTGGATGAGAAAGTAAATCAATAACTGTTGCTCTCATATCAAGGGTTTCACTGTGATCATCGGTACTTTTATCGGTGATAGCTACTGCTGCATCAACAGCGGTATAGGGAGGCATATGCATAATTTTATCCTTTTGTGATTAGTTAATTAACCCTTAAATGGGTCAATTATGTTGCTGCATAATACATACCAATCAAGCCAGCTATATCTAACTATATGATTATATTTAACTTAATAAATAAATCATAATTAGTCACGACAACATATTGCAAATTTGCTTTACTATTGTGCAAACATCCACAATTTTGGTGCACGCAATGACAAAGCCATTTTCACAAGCATGTGAAAACAATAAAGGGCCAATTTTAGAGCATTTAAATAGCGCGTTAAAAAACGTTAAAACAGTATTAGAAGTTGGTTCTGGAACAGGTCAGCACAGTGTGTTTTTTGCTGAAAAATTACCTTATCTACAATGGCATACAAGTGATCGTGTCATTAATCATGAAGGTATTAGGCTATGGCATAGTGAAGTGAATTTAGCTAATTTACATGCCCCTATTGAGCTTGATTTAAACCAGCCATGGCCTATCGAAAAAGTAGATGCTATATATACTGCGAATACATTTCATATTGTAAGTTGGTTATTAGTTGAGCGTTTTTTTGACGGGGTTAAACGTCACTTAAATGATGAGGGGGTTGTGTGTATTTATGGTCCTTTTAAGTACAAAGGTGAATACACTAGCCAAAGTAATCAAGAGTTTTGCGCCTTTTTAACTGAGCGAGATCCTTTAAGTGGTATAAGAGACTTTGAAGCTGTTTTATTATTGGCCAAGCAAGCAGGGCTTTCGCTTATGAGCGATCATGCTATGCCTGCTAATAACCAGTTACTCGTTTTTAAACGGCAATAACGATGTGCACTGTGCTTTGTAAAGTGCAATATGCTGGCGTTCTCGAGACAGGTAATCTGCAATTGCACTGCTAAAGTCATTGTTAACAATATGGTGGGCTGAAAAAGTAGTAACGGGTTCAAACCCTCTGGCTATTTTATGCTCCCCTTGTGCACCTGAATGAAAGCAGTCGAGTTTATGTTTAATAGCAAATTCTATCCCTTGGTAATAACATAGCTCAAAGTGAAGTGCGTCAATATTTTCGCTTGCCCCCCAGTACCTGCCGTAAAGTGTGTTTTCACCAATTAAACTGAGTGTTGCAGCGATGACTTGACCGTCTTTTTTGGCAAGCATAATAACCAGCTGCGATGCCATAAGTGCATGCAAAAGGGTAAAAAATTCACTGTTTAGATAGCCTAAATGTCCTGAGCGTTTTAAATAGGTGCGCTGATAAAATTCGCAAAACAGCTGCATTATTTCAGGTGTGATATCTGAACCCTGTAGCCACTCAGTAGTAATATTTTGATGTGTTATTTTAGCGCGTTCTTTTTTTAGCGATCTACGTTTACGCGAGTTTAGCGTTGTTAAAAAGTCGTCAAAAGTATCAAACCCTTTATTAAACCATTGAAATTGAACGCCCTCTCTGAGCATCGCTTGCTGCTTAGTGAGTAACGTTGCTTGTGTTTGGTCGCAAAAGTTTATATGCCAGCCAGACCATCCTTGCTCAATGCTGTGTGTGCAGAGTTGCTCTGTAATATAGTTGTATACGACGGTGTGGTTTGTGTGATGAATGGCAATACGTTTACCTTCAATTGGGCTAAATGGCACGCCTGATAGCCATTTGGGATAGTAATGCAAACCATTTTTTTCGTATGCTTCAGCCCATGCCCAGTCAAATACATACTCACCATAAGAATGGCTTTTTACATAACCAGGTGCAAGCGCTATTAAGTTACTCCCTTCATATACAGCTAAATGATAGGGCTGCCAGCCACTTTGCTGTGTTACACATTGGCTTTGCTCTAAGGCGTATAAAAAGGCATGTTGAGTAAAAGGTTCATCACCAAAAAAAGCATGCCATTGCGCTTGGTCTATTTCATTAATATTTTTAAACCATCGATGAGAAAAGCTTTTCATGATGCCGACCTTGTAAATATTGCGTGCTTAATTGTGCGCTCTAATTTGTAATTTTATTGGCACTTATTTTACTTCTAAGCTTCAATTTATTTTTTCAGAGCTTTTAATAGTCACGTATTAAAGTGATTTTTTACGATTCGATTAGGCTAATTGTGTTATTAAACACCACGAGTGACTATATTAACTCAGTCACGTAGCGTGATGATAACAATTTTTTGGGTGCTATTTAGTAACTGTTTTTACAAACTGACTCAAGCACTCGGTCAGTTTTGCAAGTTCTATGGGTTTTGCTAAATGTTCGGTAAAGCCTGCTTTTTTAGCTTTAATTTTATCTTCTGGCATGGCATCAGCTGTTAGCGCAATGATGGGTAATGTGTGTTGCGATTTAAACGCTCGAATTAATTCTGTTGCTTTATAGCCATCCATAACAGGCATTTGGCAATCCATTAATACCAAATCAAAATGTTGTTCTTTGATTATATTTACAGCTTCTTCACCATTTTCAACCAAGTGAGGAATGATACCTAAAGATCCCAACATCGCTTTTATTACCATTTGATTCACAGGATTGTCTTCTGCGACCAAAATATTTAAAGACGTAATATCAATATCTTTTGATATGGCTTCTGGCTCTATATCTGGCTCTGTTGTTGTTAAGTTAACGGCAAACGTAAAGGTTGACCCTTCACCCAGCTCGCTTTTTAAATTAAGTGTTCCCCCCATTAGCAAACATAATTCTTTAGCTATTGTTAAACCAAGGCCAGTACCACCAAATTTTCGAGAGGTTGAGCTGTCAGCTTGGGTAAACGCGTTAAATAAGGTGTTGTGTTGGCTTTTTTCAATGCCTATGCCAGTATCTGATACTGCAATGCTTAGTTTTACCTTATTGGCAGACACAAACTCTGTATCTATATCGAGCGTAACGCTTCCTTCGTTAGTAAATTTAATCGCATTACTACATAAATTAAGTAGTATTTGTTCTATGCGCATTGCATCGCCTAAAAACCAGGTATCTACAGGTAAGTTACATTTGAGAATCCATTCAATGTTCTTATTTTTCGCACTTTGCTCAAACATTGTGTCAATGCGCGTTACAAGTGTTTTTGGATCAAACGCAATGGACTCTAGTATTAAATGTTGTGACTCTATTTTTGAAATATCAAGAACGTCGTTAATTAGGTTTAATAGACTGTTTGAAGAGGAGTAAATTTTTTTAATGTAGCTGAACAGCTTTTGAGCATCATCATCTTTTTTCGCAAGTGACGATAGGCCAATAATGGCATTTAATGGGGTGCGTATTTCGTGACTCATATTGGCTAAAAATTGGCTTTTAGCGCTATTGGCTAAGTCAGACTGTTTTTTGGCTTTTACCAATGAGCTTGTTCGTTCTGCAACTTGGCGGCTAAGCGCTAGTTGCTGCTGGTTAAATAGCATTAACACTACAATAATAAGTAAACACACAGCGGTTTGTAGCATAAGTAAAAATAAAGACATTTCAATGTTTTGTTGTGAAATGTAGTTTTCTTTAAGTGCTAATTTTATTACCCATTGCTGCCCTCCAAAGTTAATATTGAATGACATTAACTGGCTTTGGGTTGCTTGCTCAAAGTTTTGAGAGTCGTTACTGTAAAAGGCGGGTTCGTTGTCAAATTCAAACACATCAATAGAAAACATTTCAGATTGCTGCTGTGTAATAGCTTGTTCAATAATTTTATGGGCCAAAAATACACCGGTGGCATAACCCTTTATATTTTCATTTTGACCATAAACAGGTGCAAATAGTAGATAGGCGGGTGTTGGTGTTTTTGTTTGGACTAATTGAATGATTTTAGTGCTGATAGGTAAATATTTGATAGCTGGATTTTGCAAAGATGCTTTACGATCTGGGTTTGAATATACATTAAAGCCAACCGCCTTTTGGTTACTTTCTAAAGGAGCTATATATTTAACAACCACTAGAGGGTCATCATCTTCGAGAGGATCACCAACAATGTTTATATTTTGCCGATAAATTGTTGACATTGTATTACTGAGTGTTTGGCGCTGCGCTTGTGTTATTTGTACATTCCAAGACAATGCTTTAATAAACGAATGCTTTTCAAGTAGTTTATTTGCTGAAGTGTAAAAGTCTTGCTCATTAAACTCAGGTGATGATTGTACTTGGCTTGCTAAGCTTTGCACGGCGATAATACTTTGATTTATATACCTGTATAAACTGTTTTCAATAACTTCAACTTCTCGCTCTGCAATTTTAATTGTATTTTTGCTGTTTTCGCGTTCGTAAATTTGTGCTGTAAGCGCCACAGATATAAATAAAATAGAGCAAACTGCAATGGTTTCAAAGGCTAAGACTTTGCGTTGTCCAGGTGCTTTGGGCAGTAGCGACAATAAAAAAGGTGAGGCAATAAGTACCCCTAATATATCTCCTAACCACCAATAAATAACATGAAGCCAATGGTCCTCAATACTATAAAGTGGGTTAAAGTTACTTAACGCAAATACACCAATATTTGATGATAGTAAGCTTACTAAAACAGCAACTACAGCAATAAAATAAGCAATGTATTTTCGTTTACGAAAATAAAGCGGATTTCCCAACCAATACCTTAATATTGCGGCACCGACCATAGCTTGGATAATAACGCCAAGGGCAATGTAAATGGCCTGAGTAAACGTATTGCCGACCAGCATTATTTCATGAGCTGAGTTATCGAATATATTTAAGTTAAATGCAATTGCTGCTGCAAATAAAGGCGGTATAAAACGCCACCACCAAATATAACAACCAACTAAAGCAATACCTGCCGGTAGCCAGATAGGGACTATTTGCGAGTTAAATGCAAACGCAGTAAGTCCAACGCCCAGTAAGTAATAAGCGAGGGCGAATAATATGTAGAAAATAATTGATTGAGAGGTTGAGGCGAATATTTTCACATAATATCCATATATCTATGTTTCTGTTTAAGAAATATCAGTATAGCTAACAACTTTGTATTTGCCGTACTTTTATAGCGGAAGCTGCTTTTTAGTGAACGACTGCTTAAGTACCACCGTTGACTCTATATTCGCTATGCAGCTCAAACTACCTAACCGATGTTTAACAAATTGTTCATAGCTTTCAAGATCGTTAGCAATAATTTTTAGTAAATAATCATAGCTACCTGATATTACACTGCACTCTAATACATGAGGTAGCTTTTCTACCGACTGTTCAAATAAGTCTGCCGCGCTAACAGAATTTTGATTTAGCCTAATAAAAGCATATACCAATACGTTCAGTTCAAGTTTTTTAGGATTAATTGACGCGTGGTAGCCCGTAATAACATGCTCTTTTTCAAGTTTTTTGATTCGCCTTAAGCAAGGCGTATCAGACAAGCTAATCGTATTTGCTAAATCTGAAACCGATATTCTGGCATTTTCTTGTAGTGCTGTGAGTATTTGCTGATCTTTTTTATCTAACATTTATTGTTATCTATTTTTAAATTTTTAGTGATTATCACTAATTATAGACACTTTCACTTTGTTTTTTGATGATTTACGCTCACGTTACTCTGTTAGCATTTAAATATAAAAATAATAGAGCAAAATAATGAATACACATACGGCCACATTTGATGATTGGATACGCACTGAGTTTGTAGAGATAAATACTGAATTAGAGCTGCTTTATTGGCAGCAATTCGATAAAGCAAATGTTGAAGGTGTTGGTGAGAAATTAAAGCAACAATTAAAAAGGCAAGGCAATGTATTAATTTCACACTTGTTAGCAGAAGGAAATACCGATCAAGGGTTTGATCGTGCATTTGATTTATTAGGCAATGTTGGATTATTCATGGCTGCATGTCGCCGCCATGAAATAACTGAGCCCAGTAGAGAAACTACTTCACCTTTGGTAGAGGCATCGGCATTGGCAATGCATATTGGTGCGTCGATTGGTGTAACACCGCGGTTTGCTACCGCGCATTTAACTACCCACAATAAAGCTGTTAATGGCACCTATAAGCGCTTTACTAATTTACCTGATGAAAAACTTTTTTTAGATTATAACACTCAAGGTATTTTAGCCTACAAGCGAGCAAGTGATGCCTTATTAAAAATAGTACCTTTGGGTATTTCGCACCCTTTGTGTGGTGAATTACTAAAGGCTGCAAAGTACGCGCTCATTAATGTAATTGAATCTAACAATGCACTTTACACACAATTAGATACAGATCGTTTTTTTAACTGCGTTCGCCCTTACTACAAACCATACCGTGTTGGTAAAGAGATTTATCGAGGTGCAAACGCAGGCGATTTTGCCGGAATTAACGTAATTGATATGTTGCTTGGTCTTTGTAGTGCAAATGAGCCAAGCTACTCACAAATGCTGGTGGATAAGTTTTTGTATATGATGCCAGAAGATCAGCAAATATTAAGAGAGTCAATGCGAATACAAAGCTTTATGGACGATTTTTTACAGGCGCAGCAATATAAAAATAGCAACTGGTTTAAATCACATGGAAAGCTATTTATGCAAGTATGTAAGTTACATGGTGACACAGCAATCGGACATCATAACCAATTAGTAGAAAAATTTATTGCGCAACCGTCAAAGCAAATGCACGAGCAACATTTAAGTAAAGTAACGGCAAGTGGACCGCCACTTCATGTATTACTCGATTCGTTAGAAAAGTTGAGGGATAGACGCGCAGCGGCAAAAAGGGACGATATAAAAACGCGGTTTGACGATCTCAATTCATTAAAAGAGTGGGTGAAGTAATATGCTTAAAAATGATTTTTGTATATCTGAAGGTTGCTACTTTTTAAGCCACTCCGTCGGCAGGCCACTAAAAAGTTCTCAACAGTACTTTACAGAGCATTATCTATCACCATGGCAAGATTCAAATAAAGAGCCATGGCAACAATGGTTACCTCAAATAGATGCGTTTACTTCTGCACTAGGTAAGTTATTTAATTCGCCAAGTTCACAATTTTGCCCGCAAGTTAACTTATCAAGCGGTTTAACTAAGTTAGTTATGTCGCACCCTCAATTACAACAAGCACGCTGCAAAGTGCTTATGGCACAAAGCGACTTTCCAAGTATGGGGTTTGTAATGCAAAAGGCGTTACCGCCTTGTGCAGAAATACTGTTTATTCCTGAAGAGGAAAATCTAAGCGATATAGCTGTATGGGAGCGTTATTTAACATCAGATATAGATATGGTGTTTGTAAGCCATGTTTATTCAAATACGGGTGTTCAAGCACCGATAAGCGATATTGTACTACGCAGTAAGATGACTAATAGCCTTTCAATAATTGATGTGGCGCAATCTGCTGGAGTGTTGCCTATTGATTTAATAACGCTTGATGCCGATTTCATGATTGGCTCAAGTGTTAAATGGTTGTGCGGCGGGCCAGGTGCAGCCTACTTATGGGTTAATCAAAACCAGCTGGAGCAGTGCAAGCCAAAAGATGTGGGGTGGTTTTCTCATGAAGACCCCTTTGAGTTTAATATTAACCATTTTAGTTATCATCACAGCGCGCTGAGATTTTGGGGAGGCACCCCTTCTATAGCCCCGTACGTGATTGCTGTGAATAGTATAAATTACTTTGCAGATCTGACAGTTAGAAAGGTAAGAGAGCATAATCTCGCGATGATTTCGAATATTCATCAGCATTTAAGTGAATTTGTTGTATCACCAATACAAAGCAATCAATGTAGTGGTACCGTTATTTTGTTTTTTAAGAATAAACAGCAGCAAATATTAGCAGCGCTGGGTAAAGCAAACATGAGTGTTGACGAGCGCAAACACGGAATACGAGTCTCACCGCATATTTACACAACGGAAGAAGATGTAAACGCGCTTATCAATACCATAAAGCAAGCGCTTAAGGAATTTGACTAAGCAACTGCTTTCGTTGACGTAAAGCATCTATTTGTTGTTGTGTACGCGTAACCTTTGATTCATATGCGCTGGTAATTGGCGCTGTTTTTTTAGCAATGGCGTCAGCAATAGAAGAGGCGCCTAACCGGTTAGCCTGATCTTGTGTAACATAGCTGGCTTGCTTTACTTGCTCTTGGTAAGTTTTTTCTGTTTGTTTAAGTGTTAATTGTAGCTTGCTTATTTCACGTTCTATTTGCTGAACTTCTAAAAAATTGTCTACAGAACTATCTATTACATTATTTGATTGAGTGGGGCTTTTATAGGCTTCAATTATATTGATTTCTTTTAGTGTGATCTGTTCGGCATCTTTTGAGCAAGGTGTTTGGCTAAAGGTAGGAACGCCTTTAATTACACACTTGTATACCGTTGTATTTTGCGAAAAAGAAAAAAAAGGTAGCACTGCGCATGTAATTAACAATATAAACCTGTTCATAGCAAAACCTAAAGTGGCTATCGTTTTAGTAATAATGCACTAAGTCATAGCGGGTTACAATTTGTTTAATTTTTATAAATTTTAGGCACAAAAAAACCAC
>NZ_PNDV01000107.1:0-6144 GCF_005930865.1 Pseudoalteromonas sp. S554
AATTTCTGATGTATAGCGATTTGATTTTTTCATAGTTCCAGTTTCTCAAGTTATTGAGTCTCTGGCAAACACGGGGCGATTCACAATGCAACCATTGTGGGTCAACAAACAACATTTTATAATTCCATGTATAACCATTTTTAGGGTTACAAGAATGAACATCACTTGGGTTAATAATGACGGTTGAGCCATTTCCTATTTCTTCTTTTTTTCTTGTGTTAAAATATTCGCTAACGCCTTTCTCGACAATACCAACGGAAAATTCTTCATGGGTATGCTTTTTATAACAAGCTTCTGAATTATCAGCACTTCTAGCTTCTATCGGGAGTCCTATTGAATGATAAAACAAGGGTTTTCCGTTATTCATATTTATACTATCTCCTTGTAAGCAGCAATCTAATATATTAGTAAATAAATAACAGTACTTGCTAATATACAACCCATGATTAAATTAAAAATCTTATAATGTTCAGGGTGTGACAACAGTTTTTTAATAGTCACCCCCATCACCGCCCATATTGATATTGATAAAAAGCATACCACAAAGAATACCAAGCTAAATAATAATATCGATGATGTATTATTTTCTCCATTAGATGAAAAAACTGTAACGCCTGAAATGGCTACGATCCATGCTTTTGGGTTTAGCCATTGGCAAAGTAATCCTTCTACTATGGTAGGTGGAGTAGCTTGATTTTCTTCATCAACTTTACTTATAGGAGAAAATGCAATTTTATAGGACATATATAATAAAAAAGCAGCCCCTATATAACTTAAGTAATTCATAATCTCAGGGTTTTCATGAAATACTTCTATAACACCAACGCCCAATAGTAACAGAATACTGGTAAAACCTATTGTAGCACCGGTTATATGGTGTAAAGTTTTATTGAAACCAAAGTTTGCTCCAGAAGATGTTGCTACTATATTTACTGGCCCTGGTGATATTGATGTAACAAATGCAAATAACGCCATAGCTATAAGTGTTGACATAATAGTCCTTATAATCTTTAAAAATTAGTTACTTCAGCACCTTCAATAAAACGGTGCTCTTGTAAATCGACAATTCGATACCTTTTAGGCTTTACCTTACCTTCCTTACAATAACCAGCCATCGCCTCCCAATGACCAGCCTCAAACTCATTCGTAATGTGCAGCTCACTTAGCCCTTTTATTCCTTTATAACGGTACAAGCCAAAATCAATTAAGCGTACTGGATAACCTTCTTCCAGAGATAAAGGTTGACCATCAACATCGAAAATCAACATAGCTTTTCTTTCGAAAGCATCATCGATACGAATAGTTGAATCATATTTTCCTTTTTCAGCTGTGCCTATACTAATTTGCTTAAGAAATTTACCTTTAAATTGGCTTTCTTTGATTTTTAAATATTTAAATAGATCTTCTAAATAAATTCCTGTCCAAGTTCTACGAATGCTCCAATTGCATACGCATACAACCCTACGGTTTTCTGTTCGCTGAAGAATAGATCTTAGTTCGTTATAATTAATTTGAATTGGTTTCTCTTGATCAGGTATAAATATATTCAAAGTCCATTTGTTTAAATCAGCTAATGATGGTGGCCCTTCTTGGTAATACCGTAATGAAGATGGCTTTTTTTCAATCCAAGGAGTTTTAGGTATAGTATTATTCATTTTAAATTTTACTCACTATCTTTTATTAATAACTTTACGCAACGAAACCCGACAATATTATCTCTTACAGTTGGAGGATATGGATCTCTACTGCTACAGCGCATATATTCACTATCATGTAAGCCAGACCCCCCTCTTGTAACAAAGTCATCTGTAATACTGCTTTTATATAATGGATTTATACCACTTTGATCCCAGTTATAATTAGGGGAATAATTGTCTTGGCACCATTCTGCTAAGTTTCCAGCCATATCGATACAACCAAAGGGTGATCTATTTTGTATATGAGCATGCCAAGGTGTCGAACGCCGATTTAATTCCGTTGGCTCACAATCAGGAGCAAAATTTGCTAGTAATAGTGATGCTTCAGCATTCCCCCAAGGATATTTGCGATTATCGTTTCCTTTCGCTGCAAACTCCCATTGAGCTTCGGTAGGTAAACTTTTACCTACAAATTTTGCATATGCGACAGCTTCATGCCAACTAATACCTGTGACAGGTTGATCTGCTTGGTTCCAATTAGGATCATTCCAGTATAGAGGTTCTTTGATGCCCAATTGCGAAATAAACTCTAAACCTTCTGAGCTCCATAAATCCGCTTCTTGGTAGCCTCCCTGTTCTATAAAAACTTGAAAGTCTTCATTAGTGACTGGTTTCACATCCATAAAAAATGGATCTAACTTAACTTGCATAAGTGGCATTTCATCTGGAGATTCTAATGAACCACGTGTGAATTTTTCACCAGAAATCAAAGTCATATTTATCATCTAAGTAATCCTAAATTTCCAGTAAACTTGTTAACAATTTTCTTGTTACCATATATAGCTATTCCCAAATATTCTAAACTCATTGCTGTAACTTCTGATAGGCGATTAGAATAATCTTCATAATTTTTAGTCATTTGTGCTGCATGATTAAAATCAATAACAATTAAGTCTGGTTCGTACTCCCTAAGTTGTTGACGCAGACTTGACAATGAACTTCCATCGCCCGTTAATATCGGGATAGGTATAGTGGTTATGCCCTTATGAACTTTACCATCATAATCATTAATATCTTCACCTATAAGTTCAGGTTTTAATTTCCCTAAAGACAGTGTTAATATAGCAGCCGTATTAGCAATAAGTCCTATAGGTAAATTTTTATCAATTATTATTGCACAGCGCTCAATAGACATTGCTTATGCTCCTTTAAATTTATATTAGTTTTGACAAATACAACCCACGTCATTTCAATAATTAGTGGGAGTGAAATTATTTCTAAGTTGGAATGTTTAGCGGCTATTTCATTAGATAAACAACAATCATATAATCCATTACTGACATCCTGAGCACCTTTACTGGTGGCTTCGGTATAATGAACTTCAATTTTATCTTCCGAAAATTCATAGCCATTGTTTTGCATTGAAGAAATGACATCGTTTAATCGTGATGCGGGGGCTTTATGAGTTACTATAGAGATTCGTTTTTTATTCTCTAACTTTCTTTTTAATTCATCTTTACTGCGAGAACAAATAAAATAATGCGGAGGGCTAAAGAAAAAAGAACCCATTAGTGTTGTTTTTGGATTCATATAGAAATAATCTGAATCCCGATATGCATTAGCAACTAAAAGAGCACAGTCGGTATGATTTTCAGTATAAGCGGACGCTAGTTCAAAGCTGCTAAATAAATGTATATTAAGCTTCCTACCTAGTAGTATTTCCATATGAAGAGCTGCTGCCTCGCTACTTGAACCAACAGGTCCGAGTGTTGAAATACAGGTAATGGATTCATTGTTACGTAGCCAAAATCCGTGTTCAGTAATCATCTTATCGAAATTCCCTTCAAGCTTTAATTTATCTAGAGTAATAAGTTAAAGCTCATGGTTAGATGATTATTGTATAAAACTGCTTTTTTGAAAGTAATTTTAAATTGATGAGTATATGGATAACTTTAGTTTTTTGAGTGGTGATAATGGTTTCCTCTAATTTTTTTCATTATCATACATTAATTTATTGTTCAAAAAATAGGCTTAAGGTTAATTTCGAGGGGATGGGCGCAAAACCCCTCGATGCCTGCGGGCAGATCAAGTGCTTGCCAGGATTTCAGGCGCTCAATATGTTCGAGCATGTGGCGAGAGTTCGGTTTGGCAGGCGACTGGCGCAGCCATGCCAGCCACGTCACTTTACTGCCGTCCTTGCGCTTGAGAAGTTCGTCCAGGCGCTGACGGTGGGGTGATAACAAAGAATCGGTCAGCGCCGCGTAAATGCGTCGGTTGGCACGGGTGATGGCCTCGGCGCTTGCGCGCTCGATGGCATTCATGGCGGGCAGGATAATGCTCTGCCGCCGCAGATTCTCGACAAGTGCGCTCGCCAGCACGATGCCTTTGTCGGTCTGCAAGGCCAGCTCGGTCAATGTATGCACGGCTTGCCGATAGTGGCTCATGGTGAAGGGCTTGAACCCAAAAACCGTTTGCAGCTCGACCAAGTGCTCCCGCCGTGTCTGTTCGCGCTGGCCGTACTCGCTCCAACTTTCCACTGGCATCTTGAGTTGCGCGGCCATCATGCGCAACAGGGGCGGAAACGGAAGCTCATCGACGCCCAAAAAGGTGCCAGGGAATCGCAAGTAGCAAAGCTGCACAGCGAAGCCCAATCGATTCGCGGCGCCGCGACGCTGACGGATCACCGACAGGTCGGTTTCGTTGAACGTGTAGTGCCGTATCAGTTCGTCTTTGGCATCTGGCAGTGCCAGCAGGCTTTCGCGCTCGGTGGCGGACAGGATTGAGCGGCGTGGCATGGTCAGTCTTCCCGCAGGTACTGGTACAAGGTTTCGCGGCTGATGCCGAAGTCACGGGCCACCAAGGTTTTTTGGTCGCCTGCCGCAACTCGCCGTTTCAACTCGGCAATTTGTTCGCTGTTCAGCGATTTCTTTCGTCCCCGGTAGGCACCGCGCTGCTTGGCCAGCACGATTCCCTCGCGCTGACGTTCGCGGATCAGGGCGCGCTCGAACTCAGCGAAGGCTCCCATGACCGACAGCATCAGATTGGCCATCGGTGAGTCCTCGCCGGTGAACTTCAGCCCTTCTTTGACGAACTCCATGCGCATGCCCCGTTGTGTCAGCCCTTGGACGATGCGGCGCAGGTCATCAAGGTTGCGTGCCAGCCTGTCCATGCTATGCACCACCACGGTGTCGCCCTCGCGGACGAAGGCCAGCAGCCTTTCCAGCTCGGGACGCTGGGTGTCCTTGCCAGAAGCCTTGTCGGTGAACACCCGCGCCACCTGAACACCCTCCAATTGCCGTTCCGGGTTCTGGTCGAAGCTGCTGACGCGGACATAGCCGATGCGTTGACCTTGCAAGATGCCTCCAAAGGCAAAAGTGTCAGGATGAAATCTATTACCTTTGACGGAATATGTCAATCAATAGGAAATTTAACTCTATTCTGACATCGTTTGCACATGGCATCTGACATCAAGTTAGGGTATACGTGTCATTTTCAGAAGGCGATAGCACGAATTATCAAAAGTCGGCCGCACGGTTTTTTCTGACGGTTGACGTCACCTCAGAAAACGGAAAATAAAGCACGCTTAGGCGTAGTTCCCTTGGCTACACCGCGTCGGTACTGCGCGGTTCTTTCTTCCCTTGCAGTGAAGCAATCAGCGGGCAAGAAACATTCCCCTGCCGCAGGTGGCAGGCACACACAAGTTCGGAAAGCACCGACTCCATACGCGCCAAGTCAGTCATTTTTTCGCGCACGTCCTTGAGCTTGTGCTCGGCCAGGCCGCTGGCTTCCTCGCAATGGGTGCCATCCTCCAGCCGCAGTAGCTCGGCGATTTCGTCCAGGCTAAAGCCCAGCCGCTGGGCCGATTTCACGAACCGCACTCGTGTTACATCCGCCTCGCCATAGCGGCGAATGCTGCCATAGGGCTTGTCTGGCTCCGGCAGCAGGCCCTTGCGCTGGTAGAACCGGATGGTCTCCACATTGACCCCGGCCGCCTTGGCAAAAACGCCAATGGTCAGATTCTCAAAATTAATTTGCATATCGCTTGACTCCGTACATAACTACGGAAGTAAGCTTAAGCTATCCAAACCAAATTTGAAAAGACAAGCGTATGTCTGCTCTCACCGGCCAACCGCCGCTGCGAACTACCACCCAAACACGGCTAACTGCATTGGCAATTGCCGAAACGAAAAGGAACGATGCAATGTATTTGAATATCACCGGAATGACCTGCGACTCGTGCGCGACACATGTCAAGGACGCCCTGGAGAAAGTGCCGGGCGTGCTGTCGGCGCTCGTGTCCTACCCGAAAGGCTCCGCGCAACTCGCCACCGATCCCGGCACCTCGCCAGAGGCGCTGACCGCCGCTGTGGCCGGCCTCGGCTACAAGGCCACACCCGCCGATGCCCCATCCACTTCAGCGCGGGGCAGACTGCTGGGCGGTGGCGACAAGGCTGGTGGTGATGGGGACGGACTGCACGTCGCCGTTACAAACATGGACAAGACTATT
>NZ_PNDV01000108.1:0-5654 GCF_005930865.1 Pseudoalteromonas sp. S554
GGGAGCCAATTCTCAACAATTCCATAGACATTTACTACTATTTCCACTACCCTTCTACTCTAGAACTAAAACATTGAAAAAAAACTAATAAATGTTGCATTTAGTTAAATAATCAAGGACTTGATTCCTTTCCTCTGTAATATCAAAAAGATTGAAAAAATGGCTGGATTTAAAAAACTTATTTTAATACAAATAATATCTTGGTTATTGTGTGTTGCAGCAGGAAGCTACTTCATTTCAGTGGGCTTTGATAACGCGGTGAGTGAAGCACAAAAAAGTGCTCAAGTAACCGTCAGTAAGTATATAAATGAGCTGTCTATAGACGATATTTCTGCAGAAAATTTAAAAAAATCAATTGCAAACGGCAATACCTTTTCAAACTTCACGCTTAGAGATTATCAAGGCGCGGAAGTTTTCAGTGTTAATTCGTCTGAAGAGTTGCCAGCATTCGCCGAGTTTATTCAGTCTCAATTTAACTCTATACGCCCCCAATTTGCTGTCAACGATGCAGCAGATGTAAAAGTAGAATTTACGCTCAACATTCAACAACTAGCTTCGCAGCTACAAACGGCCCTCTTCATAGTAATACTTATATCTGCGGTGTTGGTGATCATTCCTATCATCTTACTTAAGTCAATTTTTTACCAGCTGAACAAAAATATCAGCACTACAGTATCTGACATCATTGATATTTATATTAACCAAAACCAAGTTGATGACGATCTACAAACTGCACTCGATGGTTCTAGTCTCAAAAAGCTGGGGAAAGATTTAGTTCCAAGCTTTAACCGGTTATCGCACTTTTTAAAGTCTAAAAGTCAAGATATACAAAATGCAGCAATGAGCATTAAACAAGAAGCCTATAAAGACGTTATCACTTCTTTAGGTAACCGAAATATGTTTGTTGAGTATTATGAAAAGCATATCGAAAACTGCGAGCAAAGTACGTTTGGCTCGTTAGCTATGGTGCGCTGTAGTGAGTTACAAGCAATTAATCAAAGCCGTGGCTATCAAAAAGGTGACGAGTACGTAAGGGGTGTTGCTGATATAATTAAACACTTGAGCGGCACTTATACTGGCAGCCAATTGTTTAGACTAAACAGCTCTGACTTTGCTGTTATTTTACCACATACACCGCTTAAAGAAGCTGAGCGCTTTGGTGAAAACTTACAGTCCCGCTTTACTCAATATCAACAAAACCAAGAATTAAGCTCTGTGGCTAATACCGGCATTGTGGGTTACGAAAAAGGTAAACCATTAGGCGAGCTACTTTCGGTGGTAGATAACGCGATGAGTATGGCTCAGTCTAAGCAAACTAATGCATGGCACGTACAACGCGAAACCGATTTAGTTAATAATGTAAGCGCAGGCTTTGGTAACCAAAACTGGCGTAAAGTAATAAACGAAGTTATTGAATCAAAACGCGTGCATTTAGTAATGCAAAATATTATGCCTTTGGGTAAAAGCATTAAGGCATACGCCGAGATACAGGTTAGGTTTAAAACCGAAGATAACCAAATGCTCCCTACTGCATCGTTTTTAGCCATGGCTGAAAAACTAGATATGGCAATAGAAATTGACCGCCTTATCATCGACTCATCGCTTGAAAAAGTTAAAAGCCGTAACTTATCCGAGAAATTCTTTGGCTTAAATGTAACGGCCTCAAGTGCACATAACGATCAGTTTGTAATTTGGCTAGAGCGTCGCCTATTAAAAGATACCCATATCGCATCTAAACTCGTTTTCGAAGTAAGTGAGTTTGGTTTACAACAAAATATTAAAGCCAGTAAACGCTTTATTGATATGGTTCACCGAGTAGGTGCACGTATTACCGTTGAGCGATTTGGTGTCGGTTTAACATCATTCAAGTTTTTCCGTGATTTAAAACCCGATTTCATAAAAATGGATGCCAGTTACACTCGCGGTTTAGAAGACGATAAAAATAATCAATACTTTATGCGTCTAATGGTAGATCTAGCACACAGGATTGGCGTGAGTGTATTTGCCGAAGGTGTAGAGAGCCAAGAAGAAAAACACATAATAGAAACCTTGTGCTTAGATGGCGTTCAAGGCTACTACATCGAAAAGCCGAAAGATATTTAACCCCTATTTTAAGAAAGAGCACTCGTTGCTCTTTTTTTTGTTTGTGCCCTTCCCCTTTATTTAGCGCTACGGTGATCACTGCCCCCCTCAAATTAGTATGATTAAAGTCATCATGTTAAAGAAAAAAGTATGTCTAACTCATAGGTCTATTACATCATTATTACTGTTAGTTAATTTAATAATGTTTATTTAAATGATAATCACTGCACATGTTGTTAATCAGAGCAGAAAAAAGGATAATACACGGGACTTTAAAAGCGCGAGGCTCGCATGACTGAATATGTATTGTTATTGATTGGAACCGTTCTAGTTAATAACTTTGTGTTAGTACAATTTTTAGGCTTATGCCCGTTTATGGGTGTATCAGGAAAACTTGATACAGCAATCGGCATGTCTTTAGCTACCACCTTTGTACTTACGCTTGCTTCAGTAACTAGTTACTTGGTTAATCAGTATATTTTAATCCCTTTGGATATAGAATTTTTACGCACCATGAGCTTTATTTTAGTTATTGCCGTTGTAGTGCAATTTACAGAAATGGTGGTACGTAAAACAAGCCCTACACTCTACCGTTTATTGGGTATATTTTTACCACTTATCACTACAAACTGTGCAGTACTAGGTGTTGCTTTACTTAATATAAAAGAAGACCACTCGTTTTTACAATCAGCAGTGTATGGTTTTGGTGCTGCGGTTGGCTTTTCATTAGTGCTCGTACTATTTGCAGCGCTGCGCGAACGCCTTGCTGCTGCTGATGTTCCAACACCTTTTAAAGGTGCCTCTATTGCTATGATAACCGCCGGCCTTATGTCTATGGCGTTTATGGGTTTTACCGGATTAGTGAAATTTTAATATGACCTTGTTTTATGCCTTAATTGCGCTTGGCTCACTCGCGCTGGTTTTTGGGTTAATTTTAGGCTTTGCTGCAATACGCTTTCGCGTAGAAAGTAACCCCATTGTTGAACAAATCGATACCATTTTACCGCAAACGCAATGTGGTCAATGTGGTTACCCAGGCTGTCGCCCCTATGCAGAAGCAATTGCCAATGGGGATGAAATTAATAAGTGCCCGCCTGGTGGTGAAGCCACCATGAAAAAGCTTGCTGGCCTGATGGGCGTTGATGAGAAACCCCTTGCCGGTGGAGAGCAAGCCGAGCCAATTAAAACCGTTGCATACATACGCGAAGACGAATGTATTGGCTGTACCAAATGTATTCAAGCCTGCCCTGTAGATGCCATTGTAGGTGCTACTCGCCAAATGCATACTGTTTTAATAGACGAATGCACAGGTTGTGATTTATGCGTTGAGCCCTGCCCTGTAGATTGTATTGATATGCTACCGGTTGCTGAAACAAAACAAAACTGGAAATGGCAGTTAGATGCTATTCCTGTTACACAAATAGATTAGAGGTTTGAGTGGAAAAGTTACTTGAACAAATACAAAAAGGTACTGTTTGGCAATTTCCTGGCGGCGTGCATCCTCCACAGCAAAAATCACTTTCTAACGGTGCAAATATTGCTCGCCTTCCACTACCTGACAAACTTGTAGTTGCGCTGAAACAACACATTGGCGCTAATGGTAAATTACTTGTAGAAAAAGGCCAACGCGTACTTAAAGGTCAAGCTTTAACTAAACCCGTTGCTAACTGGTCTGTACCAGTACATGCTCCTAGTTCGGGTGTTATTACAGAAATAGCGCCAAAGCCCTCGGCTCACCCGTCTGCACTGCCAGAGCTAAGTGTTGTTATTGAGCCTGATGGAAAAGACGAGTGGTGCACACTTAACCCAATAAGTGAGCCAAAAACACTAAGCCATACTGAGTTAGTTGATATAGTTCATCAAGCGGGTATCAGCGGCATGGGCGGCGCTGGTTTTCCAACTTATATCAAGGCCGATACAAAGCAAAAAATAGACTTTTTTATTGTCAATGCTGTGGAATGTGAACCCTATATAACTGCTGACGACACGCTAATGCGTGAGCACGCTGCTGAAATTGTACAAGGCATTGAATTAATGCAGCAACTTTTAGAGCCAACAGTTTGTATTGTGGGCATAGAAGACAATAAGCCAGAAGCTATTGCTGCAATGACTAAAGCGGCTGAACATAACAACAAAATTATTGTTCAAACCGTGCCAACAGTTTATCCCTCAGGTGGCGAAAAACAACTAATAAAACTGCTGACTAATCGTGAAGTACCCAGCATGGGAATTCCTGCTGATATTGGTGTACTCATGCACAATACAGGTACCCTTTATGCCGTACAACAAGCTGTTTATGAAGGGAAACCTCTTATAGAGCGAGTGGTTACAGTAACGGGTAACACTATACACAAACCAGGTAATGTATGGGCTTTATTAGGTACAGAAATCAAACACCTGCTCGACTGCCAAGGGTTTTCGCCAGTACCACAACAACGTGTTGTAATGGGTGGTCCAATGATGGGCTTTACATTGCCCACCGTACGGATTGGTGTAATTAAAACAACTAACTGTATTTTAGCCCCTGATCATAAAGAGCTTGCAGAGCCAGGACCTGAAAAAGCCTGTATACGCTGTAGTGCGTGTGCAGACGCGTGCCCGGCTTCGTTACTACCGCAACAATTACAGTGGTTTGCAAAATCTAAAGAGTACGACAAACTCCAAGAACATAACCTGTTTGATTGTATTGAATGTGGTGCCTGTGCGTATGTGTGCCCAAGCGAAATCCCACTTGTGCAATATTACCGAGTGGCTAAAGTTGAAATAAAAGAACAACAAGCTGAAAAAATAAAAGCAGATAGAGCAAAAGAACGCTTTGATGCGCGCAAGGAGCGTTTAGAGCGTGAACAAGAAGAGCGTAAAAATCGTCATAAGCGCAAGGCACCAGCTAAGTCTGATGATGAAAAGCAAAAAGTAGCGGATGCCCTTGCCCGTGTTAAAAACAAATCGAACGATGGCAATGAAAAGTCAGCCGTTGCTGCTGCAATAGCTCGCGCTAAAGCCAAAAAACTTGAAGGCCAAAATACAGAGATTGAGCCAGATAATAGTGAAGTCGCTAAAGAGCGTGCACTGCGCAAAGAGCAAGCTCGCAAATATAAAGAGCAAAAAGAGCTTTCTGAAGACGCTACAACCCCTGACGACAAAAAGTCTGCAGTCGCTGCCGCTATTGCACGTGCTAAAGCAAAAAAGGCAGCGCAAGCACAAGGTGCTCAAACTAATCCTGATGATGCCAATACGGCACCAGCTGATGATAAAAAACCAGCAGTGGCCGCTGCAATTGCTCGTGCTAAAGCTAAAAAGGCAGCACAAGCTGCTCAAGCTAATACAGATGATGCCGATACAGCAGCGCCTACTGATGATAAAAAAGCGGCTGTAGCTGCCGCGATTGCTCGCGCTAAAGCTAAAAAAGCAGCTAAAGCTGCTGAGCAACCAGATGAGCCAAGTCTCATCGACAAATCAACCAGTAATGTTAAATCTGAAGAGTCACAAACAGACTCTCCAGCAGATGACAAAAAGGCGGCTGTAGCTGCCGCAATTGCCCGAGCTAAAGCAAAAAAAGCAGCAAAAGAGGC
>NZ_PNDV01000109.1:0-23633 GCF_005930865.1 Pseudoalteromonas sp. S554
GTGTCGCACAATTTAACACGCGCTAAAGAAGAGCTTTCTTTATAATAAGTATTACCGCAGTGAAAAAGCCGATGTGAGAGTGATCTTGCATCGGCTTTTTTGTGTTTACTGTTTTATAAAGTGCTCATTATCTATTCATCATTGCGGGTTAATAATACATTTAATTGTTTAACTCAAAGCAGAATCCTATTTTGAAGCCCATAAAAATATTACTACTTAGCTTAGTCGTTATTATATTAACCATAGTACTAGCCCTGTTCGTTTTGCCTGAAAAAATCACTAATCCCGTATTAGGGGCAACACCTAAAGATTGGAATCATGCTACTTTTTGGTATGAGCCATGGGGGAAGTCGGGTGTTCATAAAGGCATTGATATATTTGGTAAAAAAAATACGCATGTTGTTGCACCGGTTAATGGGGTTGTTGTGTTTAGCGGTGAGCTTAAAAGAGTCGGTAAGGTAGTTGCTATACTCGGGCCTAAATGGCGGGTGCACTATGTAGCGCATTTAAATAGTTACAGTGTAAGTGAAGGCGACATTGTGAAGTTAAATGAAAATATTGGCTTACTGGGTAACACAGGAAATGCAGCGGGTAAGCCACCTCATGTTCACTATTCAATTGTGTCTTTATTTCCACTACCTTGGCTTGCAACAAGTGAAAGCCAAGGTTGGAAAAGAATGTTTTATATCAACCCACATACAAAATTAATTAGCCGTTAATGGTCTGTGGCAAATAAATGATACAAATTTTTAGTTATTGAATAGCTACAGCAAGCTGGTGGTAAAGGCCAATACCTACAATTACATTGAACGGAAAAGTAACACCCAGCGAGCTAAGCATGGCAAGGCCTATATCGGCTTTAGGAATAGCGGCTTTGATTGCTGCAGGTGCTGCAATGTAAGAGGCACTGGCTACTAAGCTACCGAGTATAACTACTGAACCAAGTTCTAATCCTAATAAAGTACCTACGCCCACGCCTACTGTGCCCAAACATAACGGGGTAATAATAGCAAAAGTCGCTAATTTCCAATGTTGCCATGGGAAAGGGCGCAGTGTTTGTGCAGCTACTAATCCCATTTCTAGTAAAAATAAGGCAAGGACTACTTTAAAACTGCTTGTTAATAAGCTGGTAACTTGGCTGCCTTGCGATGTGCCGTACATCATGCCAATAATTACACCACCCACTAATAAAATAACACTTTTGTTGGTAAGGGTTTCGTGCCAAAGCGCTTTTAATGAGAGCGCACTTGTTTGGCCTGGGTCTTTATCGAGCTTGCGATAAAGTAATAAGCCAACAATAATAGCAGGAAGCTCTAGCATAACTAAATAGAGCGTTACTTCAGCGCCAACGGCTAAATTTGCAGATTCGGCATACGCTAACGCAACCGCGAACGTACCGGCACTTACCGAGCCATAATGCGCTGCAATACTTGCGCTGTTAGCCACCGATAATTTAATAACGTATTTTAAAATTGGGTATAGCATTAGCGGAATAAGTGCACCTAAGAGCATCACTGTGCCCATTTCTGGTAGCAGTTGCCAGCTTAAATTGCCGTGAAGTACCATGCCGCCTTTTAAACCAATAGTTAGCATGAGTAATAAGCTTAGTGTTTCGTAGGTTGCTTTAGGAATGGTTAAATCAGAGCGTAATATTCCCGCTACTAATCCTAAAATAAAAAACATAACAACTATATCAGGCACAACTTTTCCTTTTAAATATGAAATTAAGTAGCGCTATTGTATTCAAAACTTTGTATAGTAAATAATAAAATAAATACTAGTTAGGTATAAATGATTATCTATAGGTGGTGATTGTGGATTTACGACATATTTCATTTAGATTGCTCGAAGTGTTTATGAGCGTAGTAAAAACAGGCTCAATTAGCGAAACCGCGAGGCGATTGCACTTAACTCAGCCTACTGTATCGCTGCAAATTAAACGCTTACAAGAAGCTGTAGCTGAGCCGTTAATGGTTATGCAGCATCAAAAAATGCATGTGACCGAAGCTGGACTTGAGCTATATAAAACCTGTCAGCAAGTATTTGGACATTTTGAAGATTACCAAGACTTTTTGTCAGAGCTAAATGGTGGTGAGCGAGGTAGGTGTAAAATAGCCATGGTCAATACCGCACAGTATATTTTGCCAAAATTATTAGGACCTTATAGTAATTTACACCCGCATGTAGAGCTTCCACTTGAAATTGGTAACCGTGCAGAAGTGCTAAACCGATTTGAGCGTGGTGAAGACGATATTTACGTATTCAGCCATCCTCCATCGCTTGAACATGCGCAAGCTGCACGTTTTTTACATAATCCGCTTGAGTTTATTGTGCCGGTTAATCATCCGCTAGCACAAGTAGAGTCAGTAAAGCTCAGCGACTTAATGCAATACCGATTTTTATTACGTGAAAATGGCTCGGCAACGCGCATGTTATTTGAAAGCGAGCTACAAAGCCGTGGTTTAGTACTGAGTGCTTCAGTGCAAATGGCCAGCAACGAAGCAATTAGAGTTGCGGTATCTTCGGGTATGGGAATAGCCGTTTTATCTCGCCATGTACTCGCAAAAGACGATGCAAGCTTTAAGGTATTAACTGTTACCGATACTCATTTAGCTAGCCATTGGTATTTTGTTATGCGAACCGACAGGCATATATCGCATGCGGCTCGAAACTTTTTAAAATTTGCACAGCAGCATTTAGAGCAATACCTCGATTCGCAGTGGGTACGAAACGAGTTAGATAATTTGCAACTAAATTAATTTATATCCGGGGTTGAGTCTCTTAAAATTAGCTTAGGCTCAAACACCTGAGTAACCGTTATGCCGCTTTTTTTATAAATATCTTTAAGCACTAAATTTGCTGCTGCACGGCCCATTTCGGGTACTGGGTTATCTATTGTGGTAAGCGTAGGGTAAAGGTAATTGGTAAAAATAACGTTATCAAACCCAATTATTGCTAAATCTTTAGGTATATTAAAGCCATGCTCGCGAGCGTATTTCATTGCACCCGATGCCATTTCGTCATTGGCGCACACAAGAGCCGTAATTTGTGCTTTATTTTGAATAAAATGACGCAGGCCATCGCTGCCACCGGTTTCTTTAAAGTCGCCCACATAATACAAGCTTTCGTCAAAGGTGAGGTTGTATTCTGCAAGCGCCTTTTTGTGGCCTTTTAAACGATCTGAGGCATCTTCTTTAAATTGTGGACCGGCAATATAAGCAATACGTTTATGCCCTTTATTGATCATAGCTTTTGTTGCAAGGTAGCCACCCATAACATTATCGAGACTAATGCAGTTTTGCTCTATTTCTTTAACGTAGCGACTCATTAAATAAATAGGGGTTTTACCTTTACTGAGCTCAATTAAATACTCGTTAGATACCGCTTCTACGTGAGCAATAATTGCGTCGCAATTACGGCTAATTAAAAATTCAAAACCGTTTTTTTCTTTTTTTTCATCACTGTGGCCAGGCGTAATAATTACGTGTTTACCAGCTATACGTAATTGCTCTTCAATGGCCGACATCATTTGTCCAAAAAATGGGCCGTCTAACTCAGACACTAAAATACCTACACTGTTTGTACGGCTTGATGCTAAAGAGCGTGCAATAGAGCTTGGCTGATAGCCGAGCTCTTTCATCGCCTCTAATACCTTTTTTTTAGTTTTTTTACTTACGTAGTCGTTGTCGTTAAGCACCCTAGAAACAGTTGATAAAGACACTCCTGCCATTTCTGATACTTGATAAATAGTCGCCATTTATATCCTAGCTTGTACGCATTTGTTTTAAATAAAATTTATAAAACATAAATTGTGATTAAATGTTAATTTACACATTACTGCGCCTAATTGCTAAATCTTCTGTTATTTTTTGGGTTATTGCAGGTGTAAGCGGATAAATAAGCATCAACGCGGCGCCTAAAAATGCAAAAGCAGCAGGGATCCAGCTCATTAACAACTGCATAGCGGGGAGGGTTTGGTTAATTGTAAGCTCATCCATACCGTTATACCCATAGCTTGCAAGTACCACTAATACGAGTGCCCCAGCAAAACCACCTCCCGTTTTTTGTACAAAGGTGCCTGCAGAATAAATAAGCCCGGTTGCGCGGCGTTTATTTTTCCACTCGGAGTAGTCGGCAGAATCTCCCAGCATGCTAAAAAACAAAGTAGGCATCATAGCGGCAAAAAACTCAGCCGCGCAGCCAAACGTAAATACAGCGACAATATTATTGCTAGGCACCCAATAAAATGCAGTGGTTAATAAGCCGCTTAGCAACAATGATGCAATAAATAAATTGCGTTTGCCCATAATTTCAGCAAGCTTGCCTGTAGCAAGTGCACCAAATATAGATACTATTAATAAGGCAATAAAATATTGCCCTGCCATCAGTTCATCAGCAACGTGGTACTTAAAGTAATAGGCAATAACACCATATTTTATGCCGTTAAACATCATGGTTAAAAAGCCAATACCTAATAAAACGAGCCACGGTTTATTTGTCAGTAAATCGACCATATCGCGCTGCGAACCGGTTAGGGTTTGTTTGTTTTTATTAAGTAGTTTTTTTATAACAACAGTCATTGCCGCCATAACTAAAGCAAAAAATAATCCACTGTATAAATCGCGATAATAAAAAAACAGTGTTGTTGATAACAAAGGTAATATTATAAATGGTAGGTTTTTAGTTAAATCAAACAGTTCTGATTTTAAACACCCTTGCTCTGAAGCTGGGGCTATTACACGCTCTTTAGTGCTTACAAAGGTAATAACCATAAGGGCAATAAGTAAACTTGCGAACAAATACATAGTGAGCTGATAGCCCTTGGCGTTATCACCGCCTCCAAAGTAAGCGACTAAATCGGGTAAAAAACCCATCACTAATAACCCGCCGGTAAACGCGCCTGCAAATCTGAATCCTGATAGCTTTGTGCGCTCGGTGTCATCGGGGGTCATTACGCCCATAAGTGCAGAGTAGGGTACGTTACTGACTGTATAAGCAAGTGTTAAACCAATATAAGTAACGTAGGCATAAATAAGTTTATTGGTTTCGTTAAAGTTAGGTGTGGTAAAGCACAGCACCATAAATAAACCTAAAAAGGGCGCGGAGTAGAGTATCCACGGCCTAAATTTTCCAAAGCGTGACTGCGTTCTATCGGCAATCATGCCCATAATTATATCGGTTACACCATCAGATAATCTAACCACTAAAAACAGCATGGCGGCCGCTGCAGCCGATATGCCAAAGGTGTCGGTATAAAATACCGCTAAATAGGCCAATGCGCCGCGCCATACTAAATTAGCACCCGCGTCACCCATGGCATAACCGACTTTTTCGTATAAAGGGAGTTTGTTCACAGTGTGTGTTCTTATTGTTATAAGCCGCTAATTTATCGGCTTGTTATGAGTTTAGTGTACGCTTTACCACTGGCTTTAACAGTTCGTTTTTGTGTGTTGTAGTCTACGTGTACTATACCAAAGCGTTTTAAATACCCTTCTGCCCATTCAAAATTATCCATCAGACTCCAGGCAAAGTAACCATCTACTTTAACGCCTTGTGCAGTTGCATTATGTAAAGCGTTTAAATGTTCGTGGTAATAGTCAATACGATCGGTGTCTTTCACTTCACCGTCTTTAAATTCATCAGCCATGGCTGCACCGTTTTCGGTAATATAAATGGGTGGTAGGGTGTATTTTTCGTTTAACGATACAAGTAACTCTGTAAGCGCTTTAGGGTAAATTTCCCAGCCAATATCGGTCATTGGGGCTTTGTGTGGCAGCTCATGATAAAAGTCTGTTTCGCTTGCTTGATAATGCATACGGGTATAAAAATTCACACCTAAATAATCAAGTGGCTGTGCAATAATGTCCATATCGCCTGGTAAAATATCAGGGCGCTGGGCTTTAGGTAATTGGTTAATAATATCAGGGTATTGACCTTGCATTACTGGCTGCATATACCATTGATTTATGTAGTCATCAGCAAATGCAGTGGCGTTTAAATCTTCTTCGCATTGGGTAACTGAGTAGCAAGGCGTAAAGTTAAGCACAATACCGTTGAGTGAATTAGGGCTATTTTTAGCAAGCACTTGCATCGCTAATCCGTGGCCAAGTAGTAAATGATGGGCAGCTTTTCGCCCGTGTTCTCGACCTACAATACCGGGTGCATGTACGCCAATTTCGTAACCTAAATAAGAGCTACAAAATGGCTCGTTTAGTGTTGCATAAGAATGTACTCGCTCACCAAAGGCTTGGGTAATTAAGTCTGCGTAATGTGCAAATTCGTAAGCCGTGTTTCGGTTAAGCCAGCCGCCTTCGTCTTCAATATGTTGTGGTAAATCCCAGTGGTACAAAGTAACAAATGCTTTGATATTACGACGTTTTAGCTCATCTAAAATATCGGTGTAAAACTTAACCCCTTCAGGGTTTAAATGGCCAGCTTTGGTCATCACACGCGGCCAAGAAATAGAAAGCCTGTAGGCGTCTACACCTAGCGACTCAATTAAATCTATATCGTCTTTCCAAAGGGTGTAGTGCTCACAGGCAACATCACCATTTGAATTATCAGCAATTTTACCTTCTTTACTACAGAAGGTATCCCAAATGCAGGGGAGACGATCTGCTGCGCCACCCTCAATTTGAAAAGACGCTGTGGCCACACCGTAAGTAAAGTGTTTGGCTAAAAGTGGTGAGCCACTAGGTAAAGATAATTGTTTCATTAAGCGAAAACCCCTGCTTTATTTTTAGTAAATTTGCTTTTATAAAGTTAAAGTTGGAAGCGCTTCCATAATTAATTTGATTAATCGCTGGGTATAGTATTTAATAACTTTCAGGAAGCGCTTCCATATTTAGGTTAGTGGCTATTGTTAAACAGGTCAATAGTTATATTTAAATAAGCAAATTACATTATAAAAACGCACCCAGACAACACAGGGCCATAACAATGAGAAAAAGCTTAAACTCAAAAGCATTAAAAATACTTCCCCTTTTGGTGGGAGGAATATGCGTTTTAACAGCCTGTAATAAACAGCAAACGCAAGTTAGTAACAATCATACTAACGCCTCGGAGCATGAGCAGGGCGATATAACACTTTGGCCAACACTTAAAAACAAAGTACAAAAAAGTGCCGAGATTGAAAATACAATTGCCGGTTATTTAAAGTCGATGACGCTTGAGCAAAAAGTAGCGCAAATGATCCAACCAGAAATTCGCGATATAACCGTTGAAGATATGCGCAAATATGGGTTTGGATCTTATTTAAATGGTGGAGGCTCGTTTCCTGATGCTAATAAGCATGCTACTCCTGCTGACTGGATAGCGCTTGCAGAGGATATGTATCAAGCATCGGTTGATGATACGCTTGATGGCAGTAAAATCCCTACCATGTGGGGCACCGATGCCGTACATGGACACAATAACGTCATTGGTGCGACGTTATTTCCACATAACATTGGTTTGGGTGCTGCTAATAACCCTGCGCTTATAGAGCAAATTGCAGCGGCAACAGCGGTAGAAGTAATGGCTACAGGGATTGATTGGGTGTTTGCACCTACCGTAGCTGTAGTGCGCGATGATCGCTGGGGCAGAACCTACGAAGGCTATTCAGAAGACCCTGCAATTGTTCGCGAGTATTCAGCCGCTATTGTAAATGGCTTACAAGGTAGAGCCGATGGCGACTTTTTAAGTGATAAACGCGTAATTAGTACTGTTAAGCACTTTTTAGGTGATGGCGGTACAGTGGATGGCGACGATCAAGGTAATAATATAGATACCGAAAAAGATTTGTACAACATACATGCGCAAGGTTATGTAGGTGGCTTAACGGCAGGTAGCCAGTCTGTTATGGCGTCGTTTAATAGCTGGCATGGTAAAAAAAATCATGGCAATAAATACTTACTTACCGATGTACTCAAAACCAAAATGGGTTTTGATGGCTTTGTAGTGGGGGATTGGAATGGCCACGGGCAAGTTGCCGGCTGTACTAACGAAAGCTGCCCACAAGCAGTCAATGCGGGGCTTGATATTTTTATGGTGCCTACAGATGCTTGGAAACCACTTTATAACAATACAATAGCGCAAGTAAAAGCGGGTACTATTCCCATGGCTAGAATAGATGATGCCGTTGCGCGTATTTTACGTGTTAAATTACGTGCAGGTTTATTTGAAAAACCAAGCCCTGCCAAGCGTAAATTCTCAGGTAAAGTAGCGCTAATTGGTGCGCCAGCACATCGTGATATTGCCCGCCAAGCGGTGCAAGAGTCTTTAGTACTGCTTAAAAACAATAACCATATATTACCGATTAACCCATCAAGCAATATACTTATAGCAGGCGATACGGCCAATAATATTGGTAAACAATCGGGCGGTTGGAGCATTACGTGGCAAGGCACTAACAATAAAAATGAAGACTTTCCTGGAGCCACCTCTATATATGCCGGATTAAAAGCGCAAATAGATACAGCAGGCGGTAACGCTATTTTAAGTCCAAATGGCACGTTTGATACTAAACCTGATGTAGCCATTGTTGTATTTGGCGAAGAGCCATACGCAGAAGGGCATGGCGATAAAGATAACCTTGAATTTGAGCGAGGTAATAAACGCTCACTTAAAATATTAAAAGCGTTAAAACAGCAAAATATACCGGTCGTATCTGTGTTTATATCGGGCAGACCCATGTGGGTTAATAGCGAGCTTAATGCATCTGATGCGTTTGTAGCTGCATGGCTCCCTGGCACTGAAGGCCAAGGTATTGCTGATGTATTACTAAGCGATAAACAAGGGCAAGTACAACATGACTTTAAAGGTAAGCTATCGTTCTCGTGGCCCAAATCGCCACTACAAACGGCTGTAAACAAGGGCGATGAACATTATGCACCGCTACTACCTTATGGATTTGGGTTAACCTATAAAGATAAAAGTACCCTTACCAATAACCTAAATGAAGACTCAGGTGTTGATGTAAGCAACCTTGCGCCGCTGTCTATATTTAATGGCAGCTTTAAAACACCGTGGCGTTTGTTTTTAAACTCTAATAACCAGCAGCATCAAGTTGCTAGTAATAGTGTAAAGCTTGGCGGCATTACTTATCGTACTGAAGATAAGACCATTCAAGAAGATGCGATGACGTTTAATTTTACAGGCTCTAGTACAAGCTATATCGAAATTAACAGTAACTTTACTGAAGACAAAGTAGCTTATAGTGAGGCCAATTCAGCGCTAAGTTTTAGCTATAAAATAAATACAATGCCAACAGAGCAAGTGCAACTAGGTATGAAATGCGAGCAAGGCTGTGGTGGCGAGCTTAATATTACCAATGAGCTTAAAAATTCAGCCTTAAATACATGGCAAACAATGAGTATAGATTTAACGTGTTTTGCTAAAAAGGGCGTTGATTTTGCCAGAGTAACCAGCCCGTTTATTATTAAAACGGCAGGAGAGCTTAGCGTTTCAGTTGCAGATATTGGCTTTGAACCACAAAACGCTAAAAGTGCCAAGATTAAGTGTGAATAATAAAGCGTAAAAATTGTTGTGTGTACCCAAAGCCCTTTTTTAAGGGCTTTTTTCATGCAGGGCAATAGTGTTTTAAAAATTCATGATGCGGCGGTAATTGGCTAACGCGCTGTTCTATTTGCTGTTTAATACCGTGTAAAAAACGGGCGAGTTCTTCATCGCTCATCATGCTGGCTATTAAATGGTGCTGTTCAGGCACAATACCTTGACCAAGCATAACTTGCACCCACGAATCGACTCTAAAAATATCACCATCGTCTAAAAATACACGGCCAGTTTGTTTAAACAAATCAATTTTATGCTGAAGTGTTTTTGGCACTTCCATGGCGCTACAGTGTTGCCAAAATTCGCTGTCATCGCGATTAGTTACTTTGTAGTGCAGCACAATAAAGTCGCGAATATTTTCAATTTCGCTTTTAAGTTGTTTGTTGTATTCGTCAATGGCGTGATTAGTAATGCCATTAAACGGAAATAAACGCATAAAGCGAATAATACCCGACATAATTAAATGAATGCTGGTGGACTCAAGTGGTTCAACAAAACCGCTTGCAAGACCAAGCGCAAGGCAGTTTTTGTTCCAGCCTTTTAAGCGCCGCCCAGTTTTAAATTTAATAACACGGGGTTCAGTAAGCGCTTCACCTTCAATGTTATTTAGCAATAACGCTTTAGCTTGTTCGTCATCCATATATTGGCTGCAATACACTAACCCATTGCCTACACGATTTTGCAGCGGTATACGCCATTGCCAACCGCTTTTATGGGCAATAGAGCGAGTAAGTGGCAATACGGTATCGCTGGTTGATTTTGTTTGTACTGCAATGGCGCTATTGCATGGTAATAAGTGCGACCAATCTTCGTAGCCCGTATGCAATGCTTGCTCTATCAATAAGCCTCTAAAGCCGGTGCAATCTATAAAAAAGTCGCCGTTTATTTGCTCGCCACTATTTAAAAGTAATGATTCTATGTGGCCTGTTTTAGCATTTTTTACTACTTTTTGTATTTTACCTTCAACACGCTTTACACCTAATGGCTCTGAAAATTCACGTAAAAACTGCGCGTAGCGGGTAGCATCCATATGGTAGGCGTAGTTAATAGGGTTTTGTTGGTTAAACGCAAATTTACCGGCTTTAGCCGCTTGCAGCTCGTAACAGTAATCGCCAAAAGGGTTGTTTATTCCTAAAGTTTTGCCTTGTAGCCAAAAGTGATGAAACTCACCCGCCCAACATTCTTTGCCTGTTGCGCCAAATGAGTGAATATAACGCGTGTTTTCATCGCCCCAGTTTTCAAAACTAATACCTAATTTAAAGCTTGCTTGAGTGGCTTTCATAAAAGCTTGCTCGTTTATACCTAGCAATTTATGAAACGTACGAATAGGCGGAATTGTTGCCTCGCCAACGCCTACAGTGCCAATATCGTCAGATTCAACAAGGGTAACGTTTATATTTTTGCCAATTAATTTTGCAAGTGCAGCCGCAGCCATCCAGCCTGCAGTGCCGCCTCCCGCTATTACTACATTTTTAACAGCATTTGTTTTAGTCATTATGTGGCTGCCTATTATTAGATAAAAGATCATTTAAAAGCGCGCGGTTACTCGGTAAGCCTTTTAAGTATTGCGCTATTTTTTCACGGTTTTGTTGATAAAAATAATCGCCAGCTTGAGCGCTGGTAAACGCATTGTGTGCTTGAGGTGTTTGTGTATTAAAGCCCATGCCGTATAAAACATACTGGTAACTACTTGATGAAAATACTTCTTCGTTTTCAATAAAGTCAAAGCGGCTAGGGGGCTGAAATTGCCACAGTTTAAGTAAATTTTGTAGGCGCTCTGGTGCAGTTGTTAAATCACGAATATTTTGCCAGTAAGGGGTATCGTCGCGTTCGCTTAAAACATAATGGAGTTTTAAAAAATCGACAACACGTTGCCAGCGCGTGCTAAAACGGTCGTTAAAGCGATTTGCAAGTTGGCTCATATGCGTGCGGTTTTGTGGTAGTTGCTCGCTCAGCATACTAATTGAAAGTTCAACCATGGCAAGTGCAGAGGCTTCAAGTGGCTCTAAAAATCCAGCTGACATACCCACGGCAACACAGTTTTTAATCCAAAACTTTTGTCTGTATCCAGGGCTGAATTTTAATACACGGTAGTTAAGCTGCTCAGCTTGTTGCTCGCTGGTACTTTTAGCTATGTAGCTTTTTAAAGTATCAGTTGCGCTTTCATCGCTTTGGTATTTACTACTAAATACATAACCTGTGCCACGGCGTGTGGGTAGGGCTATATCCCAAATCCAGCCGTTACTTTGCGCAGTAGAGAGCGTTGCAGAGGCAATTGGCTGATTGATGTGTGCATTAGGTACTTGCGCTGCAACAGCGCTATTGTTAAATAAAATATGATCTTGCGCTATAAACTCACTATTAAAATGCTCACCAATTAAGCGAGCACGAGAGCCTGAGCAATCTATAAATAAATCACCTGTTATATCGCCATTTTTATTTGTTTTTAATGAGGCAATATAGCCATGCTCGTCGTTAATAACGTGGGTTACATCGTCAGTAATATGTGTAACATTTAAGTTTTTAACACAGTGGCTTTTTAAAAACTCGGCAAATTTACCTGCATCTAAATGATAGCCATAGTTGGTGACTGCTGCGTATTCGGGTGTTTGTAATTGTTTTGGTGCAAGTGCTGCTTGGCATACAAAACTTTGCATATTAACAACGTCAGCAAACTTTTGGTTAGGTGCAATACGTTGCCAATTTGCGTGTAAATTGGTTTGCTCGTAGCCTTGAGGGTCCATAAAAGGGTGGTAGTAGTTTTCTCCCTTACTTAGGTTGCGCCAATTTATAAATTTAGAACCTTGCTTAAAGGTGGCATCGCACTGGGTTATAAAATCAATTTCTTTAATGCCAATACGCTGTAACGTATTACGCATTGAAGGCCACGTGCCTTCGCCTACACCTAGTATTGGTACGTTTGCTGACTCAATTAACGTGACACTCAAATATGGATGCTCAGCAGCTAATAAACCCGCACTTAGCCAGCCGGCTGTACCACCACCTAAAATGACTATTTTTTTTATTGGTTTGGTCATGAGTTAAAACCCTAAACTTGATAACACGTAAACTATATCGTTTTAAATACAAAAAAGCCGCTAGTAAAAACTAACGGCTTTGCTTGGTATTACCTTTAGAAGTTGTAACGCATACCAATATTGTAGCGTGCGCCTAGTTGTTGTAAGTTCCATAATTGCACTGATGTACGGCCATGTTCGCGGCTGTTTTGCTCAGTAATATTTATACCTTCAACAAAAAACGAAAGCTGTTCGCTGTAGTTGTACGCAACGTTAAAGTCGATTTGATAATACTCTTCAGTAAAACCAGGTTCGTTAACGTAACGCGCAGCACTATTTAAAAACTTATCCCGCCAGTTATAGGCAACACGGGCTTGAAAGTCATCGTTTTCGTACATGGCAATAAAGTTGGCTGTATCGCTTAGCCCTACCAGTGCAAACTGCGTTGTAGAAGGGTTTGCATTTACATCAAAGTCTATATCACCATTAACGGTAGTGTAGTTTGCTTGAACGCCAAAACCGCTTTCACCAAAAAAGTGTTGAAATGCAATTTCAAAACCATCTATGGTGGCGCTTTTATTATTGGTTGGTACTTGTGCAGTAAAATCGAGTAGTGGGTCATCGCTGTTAGCAATAACATCGTACGCCGCTTCAAATTCTTCGTAAGTCATAGAATCAAAATCTACCCCATTTTCGGTAGCCGCAACCATTTGGAATAAGTTTGAATCTGTAACAGCAAGCCCACGGGCTTCAAGCTCTGCAATGGCAGCTTGCGCGCGAGGGCCCGCAGTTGCATCGCGTAAACCATAGTAATTTTGTGTCATTGGCGTTAAACCAATAAAGTTTTCGATATCTTTTGTGTAGTAACCTACCGATACATAACTTGTTTCTGCAAAATACCATTCTGCCGATACATCAATGTTATCTGACTCAAGCGGCACTAAACCAGGATTACCTGTTGACGCTGTTGCTGGTGACGAACCAGGCAATAAGGTTGGCGCTCCCGGTACACCGACAGTAGCGGCAGAACTTAAGTTGTCATACGTTGGACGGGCGATCGTTGTACTGTAAGAAAAGCGCGCTTTTACGTTTTCGATTACTTCTATGTCAAAGTCTAAGCTGGGTAAAAAATGATCGTAACTAGATTTTAGTGTGAAATCTTGCTTATCTGAGCCAAAGCGTACGTTAAAATCGTTGTTGCCTTCCCAAGCAATGGCATTTGGCAGGTCGATATTAGCAGTTGAAGTAATATCAGTTGACTCGTGACGTGCGCCAACAACGATGTTGTAAGGCATGTCATTAAAATAACCAGTATAAGTGAACTGAACAAAGGCCGCAGTAATATCTTCTTCTATGGTGCGGTTTGTAGCAAAAGCGCCATCGGCTGCGAAGTTAAATCCATATTGCTCGCCTGCCCAATAACCTATTTGTGAAGCGCTGCCCGTATAGCCTTGATTAAATGAACCAGACGTATCGTAATCGTCAAACTCAGCTAAAAAGTTGGTAGGATTTAAATAACCGTCAGGTAATTCACCAGGGTTTTCAACTCCCCAATTTCCCATCGTATTACGAGTAAGTGACTGAAGTGAATGGCTTTCCATAGAGCGAGATTCTACGCCAAAGTCAATTACACCGTTTTCCAGCTCATATTTACCATGAAGCCTAAATTCGTTCACTTCAGATTCTTGGCTTGCAAAATTAGAGTCTAATATCGAGGTACCTACATCTGCAGGGTCGAGCGTATTGTTACAGTTTAAGTTAGCGCGTCGACAGTCGTTAAAATCTATACTCATAGAAGGAAGTTCGCGGCTAAAGTCTACTTCTTGTGCATTAATAACATTTGCACCAAGGCCAGCATTAACCCAGCTGCCGTATGGTGCATCAGGTTTACTGGTGGCTTTTGAATTGTGCGCATCAAACATAAAGCTCAACTCAGAGTTAAAGTAATACTCTACATTTAAGCCGATTGAATCGTTTTTATTTACCTGATTTAACTCTTGAAATGCTAAACCTAAATCACGCGTTTGCAGATCGCGGCGCTCTTCACGGTAATAGACAGGTGTTTTAACGGTGTTGTCATCAAAGGTTAGCGCACTTTTGTAATTGTCCATCCAAAGAGACTGCTCAGCGCGTGCTTCAAATAAATCTTGTTTAGAGTAGGTGTAATCAAGTGTGGCTGTTAAATCATCAATTGGGCTGTACTGAAATGTTAATTGCGCATTTGTACGCGTACGCTCTCTGTCGGCTATGGTATAACGTAAATCTGATGGCATTGAATAAAGCTGGCCAATCTCTGGTGCGTTAGTTAAAACAATATCGTCAGCTGCTTGAGGAATAGTGCCGTCAAAAGCCGATGTATTCCACTGATTTACAAATGCACCTGTTGATGAGCTATCGCGCTGTTGCATGCTTGCTGTTAACGATGCGCCAAATTTAGCGTCGCTGTCTGTCCAGCTAATAATACCCGAAAGCTCAGGTGTAATGTCATCGCCTACGCGATTAGTTGTATCGTGAAGTGCTTTAACACCAATACTTGAAATAAATCCAGGGTTGTCGAGTGGCCGGGCAGTGTTAATGTTAATAGTTGCACCAATACCACCAGAGGCAATACTTGCTTTACCTGTTTTATAAACTTCAACTGATTTAACGCTATCAGATGCCAAATTAGCAAAATCAAATGCACGAGAATTCGGAGTGCCGCCACCTGCAGGAAGAGAAGCTGCCGGCATAGTACGACCATTTAGGGTTACCATATTGTAATCGGGGCCAAAACCACGAACGGTCACTTTAGAACCTTCACCGTTTGAGCGATCAATCGACACACCGGTAATACGCTGTAGCGATTCGGCTAAATTGGTATCGGGAAATTTACCAATATCTTCAGCAGAAATGGCGTCTACCACACCTGCGGCATCACGTTTTAATCGAGTTGATTCTTTAATGCTACTTTTAAAGCCGGTGACCTGAATTACTTCAACGTCTTGATTTGCTTCTTCTTGTGCAAGCAACGGTAAAGATACAGATGCGCTTAAAATCAAAGATAGGCTGGTTGCTATCTTTGTTTTTCTTACAATATGGTTAGCCATTCGGTTTCCCTCGTACTTTTATCATTATTATTAACAGCTTGTATGCGGCTGTTATTGTGTAAATGTTAACATTGTCAAATGTGTGGAAGCGCTTCCAGAAAAGAAAATTAAAAATCGCCTGTGTGGAAGCGCTTCCAGAAATGCTAGACCAATTTCATAGAAGGATCAACTAATGTTTTAATAAAATGAAATATATTTGTTCGAAAAATGTAATTTATACTGTGAGTGAAGGGGTTGGTTAAACTGCATTAAAATTATGCCAAATTAATATGCTTTAAAAGTGGTGCTAGTAATTGAAGCTCGCAACATGTAATGATTAGACCCTTGATATATCTGCGTGGATTGTCATAAATTCGAGTTATTGTGAAAGTAAATTAACAAATAATGTTAAGTTGAAATACAGTTAAAAACGGAGCAATCAAATTTAATGAATTATTTGAAATTAGCAAATATCGTTGGGTTCCAAAAAGTGAGTACGATTGTTAAAGAGGTACCATGAAAGCGCATCAGCAAGCAGTAATAGAGCAAGGGCAATGGTTTAAAAATCGTAGCCCCAAGCTAAAAATGTTTTTATTAGCTCATGGTAAAATACTCACTTTGAAAGCCCAACAAGCGCTATTTTTACGTGGCGATGCGCATGATGGAATATACGTTGTTTTAAGTGGGGTTATGCGAATTAGTGGCGTAAATAGTAATGGTAAAGAGGCCGTTTTGAGTTTCATCGATGCGTCGTTATGGTTTGGTGAAGTAACGTTGTTTGATAAAGGCTTAAGAACCCATGACGTTTATGCACAAACTGACGCTCAGTTATTTTATGTACCACAACGTTCATTAGAGCAACTATTAAGTAAACACCCTGAATATTGGCAGGAATTTGGCTTATTATTGGCACAAAAATTACGGCTTATGTTTTCTTCAATGGAAGATCATGCATTGCACAGTGCAGAGCAAAAAGTATGTAACAGATTATTAATGCTGAGTGAGCAAACCAATTTTTCAGCGCCATTGGCATTGTCTCAGCAACAATTAGCGGATATGACCTATTTAACACGGCAAACCATAAATCAAATACTACAAAAGCTGGTTAAAAAAAATGCCATTAGTTTGGGGTATCAGTGCATTACAGTGTTGGATGTAAGTAAACTGCAGGCGCTTGCTAGTTAACTCAAGCGCTGCACAATAAACCTTCAGCTAGAATTTAAATTTTTGGCCGAATAAAAACAAACCCTCAATTGTTTAACAAGATTTTTGGTTGCCTAGCTTTAACTTAGTTTATTTTCACCATTTTTTGGAACCAAAATTGCTACAGATAATACTTTGCAGCAATAGGTTTAAACTAATGGTGATAACTTCTTATATAAATCAACATAGTAGCTATGTAAGTGACACTAATGCGGCATTAATAAATAAGAGTGCGGCAACAGATGTCCCCATCCAACAAACCACCCAACAACCGAAAGAGTTTAATGAGCTAAAGGTTGCTAATAATTTTTTACAAAATGCTCAAGAGGCATTGGTTTACCAACGTTTAGGTATCGATAAAGACAAAATAGCAGAGATAAAAGCATTAATAGAAGCGTTATCAGAGCAGTTACAAAAGCAAGGCGCTGACAGTGATTCAATTAACAAAAAAATGGACGAACTACAAAAAATGCTCGAACAGGAGTATAAAAATGGACGTGAACGAACGGATACTCAACCAGAACGAGAAAAGGGAAGTATTATTTCGGCGTTAGCTTAAATTTGTAAGTGTCGGGTAGGTGACATTGTTGTTACGCGTTTATTTGTTATGTTTAGTGTTTAGCTAAATATTTATTGAGGAATACACAATGCAAACACTTCAACAACAACTGGGCAAATATGGTTTATATCACCGCTCTAAGCGCAATGTGCTTACTCATTTTTTTGGTATCCCACTTATTGTATTTGCCGTTTTATGTTTACTTGCCCGCATTGAAATACCCCTTGGTGGCGTTGTTATTAATGGTGCCCAGATATTTGTTTTAGCTTCGGTAATCTATTACTTCATGTTAAGTCTATCGCTGGGTTTAATTATGGCTATATTGTTTACTGCATTGCTGTTTGCTGCTGAGCCTATAGCAGCTATGACATTTTGGCCTTGGTTAAGTATTGGCGTGGGCGTATTTGTGTTTGGTTGGGTGTTGCAATTTATTGGACATTATTATGAAGGCAAAAAGCCCGCGTTTGTTGATGATTTAATTGGCTTAATTATTGGCCCATTGTATGTAACTGTAGAATTACTATTTTTAATGGGCTTTTACAAACAGCTCGAAATAGAAGTGAACAACATAGCAGGGCCAACAAAGGCGTAAATTCACTTACTCAAATCAAAAGCTTCATTGAGCAAAGAGGTGCCTATGAATTTTAATAATAAAACAGTGTGGGTTACAGGCGCATCGTCAGGCATTGGTAAGGAGCTTGCGGTTCAACTTGCGAAGCTAGGCGCACGCGTCATTTTATCTGCCCGCAATGTTGAAAAGCTCACCGAAGTAAAAGCAACGCTTGAAGGTGATGGGCATTTAATTATACCGCTTGATTTGTCAGCGCCTGAGGCTGTTTTGACTCAGGTTACTGATTTACTGCACACTTTACCTTCTATCGATATTTTAATTAATAACGGCGGGGTGTCGCAGCGCAGTTTATTTTTAGAAAACGACTTTAATGTATACCGCCAGCTTATGGAGGTTAATTATTTTGGTTTAATAGCACTGACAAAAGCGATATTACCTTCAATGGTTGCAAGAAAAAGCGGTTCAATCGTGGCTATTAGCAGTGTGGCAGGAAAGGTTGGTTCAAAGTTTAGAACGGGTTATTCAGGCTCAAAATATGCGGTAGTGGGCTTTATGGATTGCCTACGAGCAGAAGTAGCTGAGCACAATATTCATTGTTTAACGATTTGCCCAGGTTCGATTAAAACAGCGATTGCTCATAACTCGTTAAACGAGCATGGCGTCGCACAAAATAAACCCGAAAAATCAATTGAAAACGGCATGGCAGTATCCTGTGCGGCTGAAAAAATGATTAAAGCGATTGCTAACAAAAAAGACGAGGTTATTGTTGGGCAAGGATTAAGTGGTTGGGCACCAACGATAAAACGATTTTTTCCTAATTTATTTAATCGATTAACTGCTAAAACTAACTACAGATAATTGCACTTTTACTATTAATTAAGCTAAATAACAGGCGGTGGTTTTATTAATATTGAAAAGGTAGACTGTATTAAAATTAAATAAATAAGGTAAGGATACTCGTGAAATTTGCATGGCTAAGCCTTTTTTTTGGTGTATTAATTTGGTCTGGCATTAACCCTAAAGATCAATTCACTTGGTTACTTGAAGTTATTCCCGCAATGATTGGTTTAGCACTTATAGCAAGCACGTACAAATACTTTAAATTAACCTCTTTATTGTACTTTTTTATTTTAGTGCATTGTATTGTGCTGATGATAGGTGGTCATTATACCTACGCAGAAGTGCCTTTATTTGATAATTTATTTGGCAGCGAACGCAATAACTATGACAAAGTAGGGCACTTTTTTCAGGGATTTGTACCCGCTTTGCTAGCGCGCGAAATACTGCTACGAAAGCAGGTTGTGAATGGCCGAGGTTGGTTAACTTTATTTGTTATATCTGTCAGTTTGGCGTTTAGTGCATTTTACGAATTAATAGAGTGGTGGGTAGCAGTACTGACCGGTGAAAACGCTGAGGCATTTTTAGGGACGCAAGGGTATGTGTGGGATACACAGTCAGATATGGCATTAGCGTTATTTGGTGCTATTTGCTCGTTACTGCTGCTTTCAAAACTACACGGTACACAGTTAAAGTATGTAAAAAACTATTAAATACTTCACTGGATAGTTAAAAATGACTCAACAACCTCACAACTACTCAATTAGTACAGACAAGTCTAAGCTTAACTATAACGTTATTTATAATTTTATTGCTAATAGTTACTGGGCAAAAGGCATACCTAAAAGTGTGATGCAAAAAGCGATTGATAACCAATGTGCTTTGGCGTGTATAGCCCTAATAACGAGCAAGTTGGTTTTGCACGGGTAGTTACCGACAACGCTACTTTTGCCTACTTGGCAGATGTATTTATTACCCCGCACCTACAAGGGTGTGGCCTGAGCAAGTTACTTATTAAAACAATAGTAGAACACCCTGAGCTACAAGGGCTCAGGCGCTTTTTATTAGCCACATCGGATGCGCATGGCCTTTATGCACAATATGGGTTTAAACCGATAGACAACCCAGGGCTACTAATGCAAATAAACCCTGCAAATGTGTATGAGGGAAATACTTGAGAGGTATAGTAAGGGGGGAAGAGCAATGATTCTGTTAAACTCCTTACAGGCCCCAAACTCTTAAAGCTGCTGTATGAATTTCATTTAAAAGTAATAACCCTGCAATACTACCAAATAGCACCCACTTTTTAGATTTTTCAACTTCCTTGGAGCGTCTGTAAGTAACATAGCCAATAAAGGTTACTAGTACAATAACGGCTATTACTGATAATTGATTCTCTTGATTCAACCTAAAGTTCCCCTCAATTATATGATGAGAGAAAAATGAAATAACCCAAAGCGTGAACAAAACAGTAAGACCAATTACATAATTAATAATCTTAAATGTATTAATTGAAGTACCACAAACAGGACAAACATAATTTCGTTGCCTAGCGTTGGGTGTTTTAATCCTTACGGTAATTGCTGAATTACATTTTTTACAAACTAACAGAGACATAAACTCGATTCTATTTAGGGTTTATAATAAGACTGTAGAATAACTTCAACAGCCCAATTCAATTAAAAATCGAGCTCCTGTAAATAACTCTAAGTTTTTTTAAAGCATTAGGTAATGCTATTTGGAACACATAAAACAGGCTAATTTTCTTTAAAAAGAGTAATTCTAGAGCTTCAACGCCTCATTATATGCCGTTTTTATTAGAGCAGTGTTTAATTATGCTATTTTTAAAAGCTTTCGCAAGAGCGTCAGTTTTACGATAAAACACAGCGATATCTTCATCTAAATGCTGGCCATCTATATCAATTTCAAAACTAGTTTTAATATCAGTTTGCTCATACATAGTTAAATTGACTTCATATTCATCGAGTTCAAAAGAAAAACTTGAGCCATTTGTAATTAAGTTTTGAGTATTTTGAGTATGTTCAAATGTAGACTTCATGCATTCTGAAGTTACAAGGAAATCCACTTTCATTCCTAAACCTATACGGTTGTCATTTTCAATTTCGCAACCAACAATAAACATTGGTAATAGTAAAACTAATAATCGATTCATAATCTTAGGCATATAATACCCGCATAACGGGCAAATATACGTAGGCTAAAATACCGAGCAACGCGAGGGGAGCCTACGTATATTTGTCCCTAGCGAGCGAAGCGAGTGTTAATGCGTTTGTTAGTTTTTATGCTACCACGAAGATTGAATAAATGAACAACCACAGTATTTGAAAGCCATAACTAAGCCGCTGGTGAAGACCGGGGACACTTCTAAGTTCGAGTGCTTTTGCTAATTTAAATGAAAAATAAAAGCAGCCCAAAATACAAAAGGCGGAAAGATACCGAAGTGGTACAGGATAAAAACTATAAAAAGTAACTATCAGCGGTGCAACGATGAATGAAAGGAGCATAATTAAACCTGACCACGTGTGTATCTTGCAACTTCGGGAGGGCGACTTTGTGTATGCGTCGGCATCCATCGGGAAGTAGCCGCAAATCCAAGTACATATACCATGAACGATAACCATAGCGCCTATTACTACAGTTGGTACATGAGACTGATATGAAATAATTAAGTAGCACCCAAAAAGAACGAACAGCGCACCTAAAGGGTAATTGTTTATTGCAGGCGACAATTTTTGAGTAGGGCTACCAAAAGCGCCGAGTTCACTACAGAACTGTTTTGAATGGCTGTAGTTTGGATAGAAGCGAGAAGCAATATAAATACCTAACACAATCCAAATCGAGGCAACGATCCCTGTGTAGGCAAAAATGTTATTCAAACCTAATTCCTCCTTGAAAAACTAACGCTTTGAATATGGGGCGAATGCGAGCGCTTTGGCCGAAGGCCAGCGAGTATTTGTCCCAGTGAGTTTACGAACGACATTATCCACTTGTATGGATAATACACCCATCTTAATTACTATTTAAACCCCATTTCGGGTAATGTGAGACCCAGGCTTAAACAGCAACTTAAGCTTCCCTTGTCGTAGTTCGATTGAGCAAAGGCTCCTCTGTTGAGAGACCGATAACAAGAACGAACGCGACAAAGGACTCCAAGCACCACACTCGAATAGTCTACTGGGTCTCGAACCCGCATTATGCAAGTAAGAGTTAGCTTATTATGAATACAAAAACAAAGCAAAACATAAACGTAGGTGTTGATACCGGAAAGTACCAACTCGATATTTATATCCGTCCATTGGACATTTAATTCACTGTTCCAAATGATGATAAAGGTATTAAAGAAGCCGTCAAAACGATTAAGAAATACAAGCCTGAGCGCATCGTAATTGAAGCCACTGGTAGGCTTGAAATGCCCTTTATTTTGGCTTGCGCTAATGCCAATTTACCTTTCACAATCGCTAACCCTATTCATGTTAAACGGTTTGCGGGAGCAATAGGTCAACGAGCCAAAACCGATAAGCTTGATGCGCAATTAATTGCGCATTATAGTGAAGCGATTAAGCCTAAATTATCACAGCTTAAGCCAGATACCATGCAGGCAATGAGTGATTTAGTGACTCGACGTAACCAGTTGCTTACGATGCAAACAATGGAGAAAAATCGCTTACAAATAATGCCCAAAGCACTGGCGATGACAATCAAACCAGTACTAACTTTATTTAATAATCAGATAAAAAAGATTGAAGAAAAAATCGTTAAACTCATTGAAAGCTGCCCTGAATACCAGGCTAAAAATACGATATTACAGAGTATGACTGGTATTGGAAAAATAGCTGCTGCATCAATCATCAGTAACCTACCTGAACTGGGTTACATCAACAGCAAACAAGCAAGTAGCCTGATTGGTGTTGCCCCAATGAACCGAGAAAGTGGTCGATATAAAGGCCATCGAAAAATTCAGGGTGGTCGACCTCAAGTGAGAACGGTTTTATACATGGCGATGATGTCAGCGATGCAATCAAACCCAGTTTTCAAAGTAACATATCAACGTTTATTAGCAGCAGGGAAACCCAAAAAAGTAGCCATCATCGCCTGTATTAGAAAGATGATTGTGATATTAAATTCGATGCTAAGAGACGGTGTAATGTGGGAAGCGCCAAAAGTTAATAATTAACTATTGACGCCATAGTCTCTTGTTATACGTTTTTTAGCTCAAGTGTTTCAAACAACACAGGTAAGCCTGAACCGTCATCGAAACTACAACTTGCTTTGATAGCACTTAATGCTATTTCTTCTGAAGTTTGTTCAGAGTCATATGCATTATGCAAAGCTCCCAAGGCATATCGTCTACCTGACCCTACAGCCCAATATTTATTATATTCATCTACACCACGATAATTATCAAACTCGAAGATACCATTAGGTGACAAAATCAAACCGTTAATCTGCGATGATTCAACAGGTTGATCATCATCCTCACTAGTTTCTATGAAATACTCATCTTTTAATATTTCATGAAGTTTAAGAAGAGATTTAAAAATTGAATTTTTATCTGTAAATTCTAAATCATTAGATTCATCGGAAAAGATGTTCTCTAGAATGTTATTGAAATTACCCCAACCAATAATTCCGACATATGAATTTTGATGTTTAAAAAACTTATGATTATGAGTTTTGTTTTCAGGACAAACTTTTATAGTGCCATCTGTTGATAGTGAATCACATGCAATAGTTGCATATCCGTTTTTTTTAACAACTACCAGTGTACTCATAAAACTCCCTAAACGTATAGACATAATGACTCCCAC
>NZ_PNDV01000011.1:0-254 GCF_005930865.1 Pseudoalteromonas sp. S554
GCCTCGGTGTTCTCGGTGGTCAAAATTGTCTTGCGGTTATATTTTTAACCTAAACGATAAAGTGAATAAAACACGATTATCACCACAGAGAAGACAAGGAGAAGTAAAGGAGAATTGGTTTTAGACTAATTCATTATTTTACGCTCTTCTCTGTGTAGCGCGAAGCGCCTCAGTGCTCTCGGTGGTCAAATTGTTTTGTAACTCAGGTTTTGCACCTAATTGATAAATAAAACACTATTATCACCACAGAGAAG
>NZ_PNDV01000110.1:0-15017 GCF_005930865.1 Pseudoalteromonas sp. S554
CCGCTGTGGCGCCAGAGGATGTCGTATAACTTTGGTCAACTACAAGCTGAGCTGTTTCTAATTTGATTGCCGCAGAATACGTTGCGCGTTTTAATTTCGTCATTTTTTCACCCAAATTTGTATGCTTATTAGCATAACATTTCTTTCTTAATGGGTGGCCAAAATCACTGTACCACTACAGATTGGCTGGTGAATGCGTTATGATAAAAACATTCTTAAAAGAAGCAACAGTATTGAGTGTTTTTGATTTCCATAATGATGAGAAAATTTTTCTTGGGGAAATGTTATTCGGTATTGTTCATTCAGATCAAACGTATCTATTTGAGAAAGGGCAAAGGGTAATAACATCACTAATTCAATCACAAAATAATTTTGAATTTATTACAAAAAGTGAGAATTATTATGTCACTGATGATAAACCCGAAAGTTTTGAGTTGAGATTATCTGAATTTGTAGTCATGAGACATTTGTTGCTTTCACCTGCTGAAGTAATTGAAGCAAGAGAGAAATTAGAGCGTGAAGATGCAAAAAAATTACATTGAGAATTGGTCAAATGAACAATAAGCATAGAGCAATAATAACCTCAGTCGATCATCTCAATGAAAATTTTGAAGTCAAAGTAAATAGGTGCCCAACTGCATTTGAAGATGATTCAGATAGCAGTGTATTATTTTCACTGCCAAAAGATAAATTCAGTGACTATTTTGAAGTCGGTGATTTGATTGAATTCAAAAGCCTGGGTAGTTCCAGCCTAGAAATTGCCAATTTAAGCTGTAAGGTGCTTAGGCCAGCTAAGCTTAAACGCGAGCTAAACTCAATATTGAGGCGGTTAGATGATGATCATCATCCGTTAAAACGATGCATTTTATTAAGCGAGCATAGCCTTGTTTTATTGTCTATAAACAAGAACCCTGAAGAGTTAACGCTATTAAAGAGCCAACAAAAAATTTAGAGTAATCATGAAAAATTTTGAAGATGAAGTTGTTAAAGTGATCTCTAAACTTACTTGTGATGGTTGTGGCGAACAAGCAACTCAAGATGACTACGAATTTCATGAGTTTATAAGTATTGATCATAAATGTGGCTATGGAAGTATTCACGGTGATGGCAATCAAATCAGTATTGATCTCTGCCAGAAGTGCTTTGCTGATATGTGCGGTGATAGTTTAACTGTTATTGAGCCTAATGAAGAAAAGCATGATAGTTGTTCACGAATTGATGTAAAAGATATTTTGTCAGCAAACAAAATAAGTAATCAGGAAGAGTTAACGTCTGCGTTAAAGCGGCTTGATAAACTGTGGGATGCTCAACACCTTTCAGAATCTGGAGGTGAGTTTCATCAACTAGTTGACTTGATTACTGCTTTTGAAGGGAAAAGCTGGGATTCATATTTTGGAACAGTTTATGCTGCATCAGATGATTTTATGTCGGAGCGTGCAATTACTGTTGGTAAATCTTAACAATGTGGTGTTAACAGTAGTAGGTATTAACGATTTATATTCTGCTTACATAGCCTTAAAAAGATTAACTATCTAGTGACTTAATGATCCCACATGCTTCAATAGTATTGTTTGAGCCACAAGCACTTGCCACCTGTTGTAACTCTGCTTTAAGCGCTCTTAATTCTTTCATACGCTTATTCACTAATGCGAGTTGCTGATCAATTAATGCATTAACGCTAGAGCAGCTTTCTTCTGGCTTATTTTTTAACTCTAATAGGCGTTTAGTATCATTGAGTGATATATCAAGGCTTCGGCAGTGCTTTACGAATTCCAACTGTTTAAGTGCTTTACTATCATACAACCTAAAATTCCCTTCAGAGCGCTCAGGATCTGAAAGCAATCCTTCCCTCTCATAATATCGAATGGTCTGTACCGAACAGCCAGAGGATTTCGATAACTCACCTATTTCCATAATATTTCCCAATAAACTTGACTCTATGGTTACTATAGGTTTTATAGTTAAAGCATACAAGTTAATCGGAGATAAAAAATGAGCGGTTGTGGATGTGAAGTTGAACTAAAAGATAACCAGCAAAAAACGGTGCTTTATTGGCTTTTGGCTATCAATGCCACGATGTTTGTTTTTGAAATTTGTTTTGGTTGGTTATCAGAATCAACGGCATTAATTGCAGATTCGTTAGATATGCTAGCGGATGCAATAGTCTATGCAATTGCGCTATACGCGGTGGGAAAGTCAATCCAACATAAGGCTAATGCTGCCTTAGTGAGTGGGTATTTCCAACTGGGATTAGGTATGTTAATCCTGTTGGATATTACTAGAAGGCTATATGGTGAAAGTGAGCCTCAATCTTGGTTTATGATTGGCGTAGGCATGGTTGCGTTAGTCGCAAATGTGATTTGTCTTATCCTTATTCGTAAGCACAGCAATGGTGAGGTGCATATGAGGGCCAGTTGGATATTTTCAGCTAATGATGTGATTGCAAATCTTGGTGTTGTTACCGCTGGAGTACTAGTGATGATGCTTGAACAACGTTGGCCTGACATCGTTATTGGTAGTATCATTTCGATTTTGATTCTTCGAGGTGCTTACCGAATATTAAGTGATGCTAAACAAGAGTTAGCCGCTGCTGAAAAACCATGCGATACACGAAGTGAAGATAAACAATCGACCTCTTGTTGCTCCAAGTAAGGGAAATGCTATGAATAAGAAATATATAGAAAATACTAAGATAGTTAATTTTGAACACTCTGCAATTCAATCATTAATTACTGAGCGTAAATGGCAAGAACTTGATGACTTCAACAAAATTGGTGCAGCCTACCAATTCGTTAAAGATGAAATGATATTTGGCTACAATGAAAGCGATGATATTTCAGCAAGTAGTGTTTTAGCTGATGGTTACGGCCAATGTAATACCAAAGGCAACTTGCTGATGGCCTTGTTGAGAGGGTTAGGCATTCAATGTCGATTTCACGGCTTTACAATTGTTCAGCAATTGCAAAAAGGGGCTATACCCAGCTATGTATTTTGGCTAGCACCTAAATATATTATCCATAGTTGGGTAGAAGTTTATTTTGATGGGCGTTGGATTAACTTAGAGGGCTTTATATTAGATAGCCAATACTTAACCTCACTACAGCAGAAGTTTAACCAAGAAAAAGATGATTTTTGTGGTTATGGAGTCGCAACAAAGTGCTTCTCTTCACCTGATACGGATTGGCGAGGAACAGATACCTATATTCAAAAAGAAGGAATTCATGATGACTTTGGGCTTTATGATTCCCCTGATGAATTCTATAGAGAAAAAGGCACAAATTTATCTGGAATAAAACGATGGTTATATCAACATGTGATCCGTCATTTGATAAATATGAATGTATCAAAAATTAGAAATACAAAAGCACTAGAGGTACAAAATGCACAACCATAGTCACAGTCACCATCATGAAAAAAACGACCGCATTGGATGGGCGTTTTTTCTGAATGTTACATTCACGATCATCGAATTTATTGGTGGGTGGCTTACCAACAGTACAGCTATTATGGCTGATGCAGTGCATGACTTAGGGGATAGTCTATCTATAGGCTTTACTTGGATATTAAGTCGTTTTTCAGAGAAAGAAGCGTCAGATAAGTTTAGTTATGGCTATCGTAGACTTACACTCTTTGGCGCACTGGTAAATGGTATTGTTTTGGTTATTGGCTCAATTTGGGTTTTATTTGAAGCCATACCAAGGCTGTCCAATCCAGAAATGCCAGTGGTCGAGGGGATGTTAGGGCTGGCCATACTCGGTGTTGCAGTAAATGGTTATGCGGTTTTCAAATTAAAAGCGGGTGAAACACTTAATGAAAAAGTGCTGACATGGCACCTTCTTGAAGATGTTCTTGGCTGGGTTGCTGTACTTATTGTCTCAATAGTTTTGATGTTCATAGAACTACCAATATTAGATCCACTTTTGTCGATTGGCTTCACGTTATTCATCTTGTTTAATGTCTTTAGAAACCTGAAATCAACACTCGTCTTGTTTCTACAAGCCGCACCCGATAAAGATACTCAAGATCGTATTAAACAAGCACTAATTGAATTTCCCGAAGTTAACGGTATCCACCATATGCACTTTTGGTCACTAGATGGTGAAAGTCATGTTTTAACAGCGCATCTTGAGCTAAAAGATGACTTTGAAGTTGAGGACTTAATTAGTCTTAAACAAGACGTTGCAGCTAAATTATCTTCCTATCATTTATCGCATACGACGATAGAGTTTGAGTTTCCTCAAGAAACTTGTCGTGATGAGAATGAAAATTAGGTAAATGGCTAGTCGATAAAGCTTTTCTCTGTTATATTGGTTACTCAAGTTTTTATAGGTGTATATTTTGAATCTAAATGTTGTGCTAAAAATGCTCTTAGTCGTTTCGATTGTTTTACAATCGTTAACTGCTGTTGCATCCTCAACATCTGAGAATCACCAAATAGATATAGAACATCTTCAAACTCAACATGATCATGCAGATGACCGAAATGCCTTAAACGATAATACAGATGATGAGCAGCATAATGAAAAAGATTGTCACCACTGCGGTCATTGCAGTGGCAGCCACTTATCTTGGATTTTAGTCAGTAATTCAAATACCACGGGCAAACTAAACATTATCAATAAAACTCCTTATCAAATTGATCAAACAAGTACCTTTCTTGAAGCGATACTTCGTCCGCCTATTTCTTAATTAGATTAATTTTTAATGACCTATTTATCCTTTAATAATGGATAAAGGTTTCGTGTTTATTAATTTTAAAATTAAGAATTTTTATGTATATATATTTAAAAAATGTAGGTTTAGTCCTGTCTTTATGTATGGCTGTGAGTTTTTCAGTTGCCACTTATGCCAAAGAGAAAAACATTTCATGGCTAGATAGTCAAATAAATAAAGATCCCGAAGTTGTTGCGGCTAAAGAGTTACTTAATGCAAGTAGTCATAGAGCCAAAGGTTTAACTCAAGCCGTTTATAACCCAGAGCTAGAAGCTAGTTATGAAAAAGAAGGTGATTTTGATAATTACTCCATTGGTATCAGCCAAACAATTGATTTCTGGGATAAGCAATCAGCAAATAAAAGCATTGGTGAAATTGATGTCTATGTAAACCAGCAACAATTGTTATCTTTACTCGATTCTAAAAAGGCTAACGCTTTAACTGCATTAGTTAATTGGCAAGCAGCAAAAGAAGCTGCTCAGTTACTTTCAGAAAGAGAAGAGCAATTGCAAACGCTCTTTGGCATTGTTGAAGATAAGCGAAAAGCCGGACTTTTAGAGCCACTTGACGCTGAATTGGTCTATTTAAACTTGTCCCAAATTTTCAGTGAAATATCTGAGTCGCAAATAGCATTGAAAAATGCAGAGGTAAAGGTTCAGGAGTTATTGCCTGATTGGACGCCTAATACTACAAATTTGTTTTCATTTACTTTTGGGGCAACAAGCTATTCATTTAACTCCCAGTGGGTTGAGGATCATCCAAAAGTTAAACTCGCTAGAGCGCAATGGAAGATAAAACAATCTAAGGCTCAGCTAACCACTATGGAATCTAAAGCTAATCCAACCATTGGCGTTAGCGCAGGGAAAAGTGGAGATGAAGACTTGGTTGGTGTGACTTTATCAATTCCTTTAAACATCAGGAATAACTATTCAGATACGGTTAAAGCCGCTTATTCAGAAGCCATTGCAGCAGAAGCTAACTTTCGATCGGTATATCGAAAGCAGTCTTTTGAAGCAAAAGCTAAATATGAATCGCTTAATATCAGTAAAAAATACTATGAGCAATGGCGAAAACTCACACAAGGCAGATTAGATAGCAGTGCGAATTTATTAAATAAGCGCTGGGAAGCTGGTGACATTAATACGTCTGACTACCTACTTGCATTAAATCAACGCGCGGAAGGGCTTCATGCAGGAATACGTTTGGAAAATCAATTCAAGCTTGCAGAAATATCCTTCGTTTTAAGTATGGGTCAGTTATCAAAATTTGAGATTTGAACGCTTTATTTTTTCAGTAGCGAAAAACGAAATCTTAAATTTATCAAAAATATAGGTTAAAAAAATGAATACAATATTTAGTAAAAAATTATTAGCCGTAGTAATTAGCAGCCTGTTAGTTGGGTTTACTACAAATCATGACGCTTTTGCACAGTCGTCAGATGGAACTGGTTCTGTCACAAACGTTTCGAAACAAGAAGAAAAAGAACATCAAGATGAGCATGAACACGAAAAGGGACATGAAGAAGATAAAGGTGACCATGACGAGCACGGCCATGAAGGTGGTAATAGAGAGGGAGAAGAAGAACATGAAGAAGGTATCACTATTGATCCAAAGAAGATGTCGCTTGCTAACATTAAAGTGGAAAGTGTTAAGCCTGAATATCAATTTAGCTCCGTATATGCACCTGGCGAAATAAAAGCTAATGGCTATAAAAGTTATGTGGTATCACCACGTACAGAGTCAGTCATTATCAGTCGCCATGCAGCGCTTGGCGAGTATGTAGAAATAGGTCAGAAGTTAGTTACATTATTTAGTGAAGCAATGGCACAAGCACAAGCTGACTATTTAATCGCTTCAACCGAATGGCAACGTGTAAAAAAGCTGGGTAATAAGACGGTGAGTGAAAGTCGATTATTACAAGCTGAAACAACATACAATGCGAGCTATGGCAAGCTCATTGCTTTAGGGTTAACTGAAAAAGCAATAAATGGTATTTCTAACAAAGACATTAAAGCATTTGGACAATATGCATTAACGGCGCACCGTGAAGGTGTCGTGCTTCAAGACGAGTTTATCCAAGGGCAACGTGTTGATGCTGGGGATTCAGTAATGTTGTTAGCAGATGAAAAACAACTATGGGTTGAAGCAAAAGTTTCTCCAAATAAAAAGCTGAATTTATCAATTGACTCTCCTGCGGTACTTAAATTAGAAGGCCAGAGTTACAATGCCAAAGTTATCCAAGAAGCCCATACAATTGACCCTATTACTCGTACTCGAATTATTAGGTTAGGAGTAGATAATTCGGATGATAATCTTCATTCAGGCATGTTTGTAAAAGTTTACTTTCAGTTTGCCACAAAGCAGAAAGTGATGGCTGTGCCAGAAGAAGCATTGATCCGCAGCGCAGATGGTGATTGGACAGTATTTGTCGAAGACCACCCTGGAGAATTTAAAGCTGTAGAAATAGAACTAGGCCGAGCCTTAGGTGGTTTTAGAGAAATCATTGGCCTTGATAGTGGAACGCGAATTGTAACTAAAGGCGCATTTTTTGTTGCGTCTGAAATCGCTAAAGGCGGATTTGATCCGCACAACCACTAGGGAGCAAGACTATGTTTAATAAAATAATAGATTGGTCTGTTAATAATAGACTCCTGATTTTGATTGCGCTGTTTGCCACTATGGTTGGTGCAGTTATGGTGATCCCAAAATTAAATTTGGATGCCTTTCCTGATGTTACTAATGTTCAAGTTGCTGTAAATACTGAAGCGCCAGGACTGGCTGCTGAAGAAGTTGAACAACTCATTACGTACCCCATTGAAGCGGTAATGTATGCCCTACCTGATGTAGAACAAGTGCGCTCAATTTCTAAAACAGGCTTGTCTGGCGTTACGGTTGTTTTCAAAGAAGGCACCGACATTTACTTTGCAAGACAACTCGTATTTGAGCGTCTTCAAGCCGCAAAAGAACTGATACCAGAAGGTGTCGGCACACCCGAAATGGGACCAAACACCTCTGGGCTGGGCCAAGTATTTCAGTATCTTCTTATTTCAGATAAAGGTGCAGGTTATGATGCTATGGCGCTTCGAAGCCTTAACGATTGGATTGTTAAGTTACTCGTTATGCCTGTCGATGGAGTCACTGATGTATTATCTTTTGGTGGTAATGTTAGGCAATACCAAGTCAATGTCGATCCATCTAAGCTCTTAGCATATGAACTAACGCAAGAAGACGTTGTTGGTGCCCTAGATAACAACAATGCGAATGTTGGCGGATGGTACATGAACCGTGGGCAAGAGCAGCTTGTGATTAGAGGCACAGGCTGGTTTGAGAGTGGTGAGGCTGGCATCAGTAATATCAAACAAGTTCCCGTTAAAACAGTAGATGGTACGGTTGTTACGGTTTCAGATATTGCTAAAGTTGAAATGGGCAGTGAAATTCGTCAAGGTGCTGTCACCATGACGCGCAAAACCGAAGACGGTAAAGTCGAAAATTTAGGCGAAGTTGTCTCTGGCATTGTCTTAAAACGCATGGGTTCAAATACTAAAGCCACCATTGATGGTATCAATGCAAGAATTCCATTAATTAATCAAGCATTGCCAAAAGGTGTTCGCTTTGAGCCTTTTTATGATCAGGCTGATTTGATTGAAAAAGCGGTAAATACAGTGGTTGATGCACTATTACTAGCATTTATTTTCATCTGTATTGTATTAGCACTATTTTTAATGAATTTACGTGCAACCTTCTTGGTATTAATATCTATTCCAATTTCAATTGGTATCGCGTTAATGATCATGGCTTGGTGGGGCATTTCTGCAAACCTTATGTCACTGGGTGGCATAGCGGTCGCTATTGGTATGCTTGTAGATGGCTCAGTGGTTATGGTTGAAAATATGTTTAAACATTTAAATAGACCTGACGCGACACATTCGAAATCGGTAAAGGAACGTGTTCCAACTTCTGACGCAGATCCGCACGATGTAGAACACGATGAGCACGGCATTAAATTACGTCTGCAAAATGCAGGTAAAGAAGTGGCTCGTCCGGTATTTTTTGCTGCCTCGATTATTTTAGTCGTATTTGCGCCATTGTTCAGCTTTGAAGGGGTTGAAGCAAAGTTATTCCAACCTATGGCAATAAGCATCATCTTAGCCGTTGTATCTGCGATTGTGGTTGCGTTGTTTATCGTGCCAGCACTGGCAACTTATCTATTTAAATCTGGTGTGAAAGAGAGGGAAAGCTTTGTTCTTAAACCATTAGATAAACTCTACAGAAAAGGGCTTACATTCGCACTAAAACGCACCAAGTTAGTCATTTCAGCCACACTTATATTAGTTTTCTCTGCCTTTGCATTAGTTCCATTAATTGGTACTGAATTTGTACCTGAGTTAGAAGAAGGGACGATAAACTTAAGAGCAACGCTGGCACCTTCTTCCAGTTTAGATACCGCGCTCACTGTGGCACCAATTCTAGAAGAAAAACTAATGGCTTTTCCTGAAGTAACCTATGCATTAAGCCGAATTGGTCGAGCCGAAATAGGTGGAGATCCAGAGCCTGTGAATAACATAGAAATTTACATAGGGTTGAAGCCTGTATCTGAGTGGACCAGTGCATCTAATCGATATGAACTTCAAGGGAAAATGGAGAGATCTTTAGAGGAGTTTCCTGGCTTACTACTAAACTTTTCTCAACCTATTGCGACTCGTGTTGATGAGTTACTATCTGGCGTAAAAGCTCAGTTGGCGATAAAGTTATTTGGCCCTGAGTTAGACGTTTTAGCAGCTAAAGGACAAGAGATCGAAGCGGCTATAAAGAGTGTTGATGGTGCAAGAGATGTTGCTCTTGAGCAAATTGCAGGTGAAGCGCAACTTGTCGTAAAACCTAATAGGCAAGAGCTATCGCGCTTTGGACTTTCAGTAGTTGATATAATGGAAGTTGTGCGAGATGGTATTGGAGGGGTTGAAGCTGGACAAATCATCAAAGGCAATGAACGTTATGATATTTACGTGCGTATTGAAGAAGAGTACCGACAAAATAAGGAAGCTATTTCAGATATTCGAATTCAGTCACCAACAGGCGCCTGGGTACGCTTAGGTGATGTTGCAACTGTTTCATTTGAATCAGGTCCTCCTCAAGTAAGGCGCGATGATGTTCAAAGGCGTGTCGTTATTCAAGCAAACGTTCAGAATAGAGATATGGGCAGTGTAGTAGCCGACATCAGAAAAGTTATTGCTGAGAAAGTTGACCTACCTTCAGGCTACTCGGTAGCAATAGGTGGCCAATTCGAAAGCCAGCAGCGTGCTCAAAACAGACTAGCTATCGTAGTACCTCTATCTTTAGCGCTAATTGCATTGTTACTTTACTTTGCTTTTGGCTCTGTTGGTCAAGCTATGCTGATTTTAGTGAATGTGCCACTTGCCGTTATTGGTGGTGTATTTTCTTTGTATCTAACAGATCAGTATTTGTCAGTGCCTAGCTCCGTTGGTTTTATTACGTTATTCGGTGTAGCGGTATTAAATGGTGTTGTAATGGTAGAAAGCATCAACCAACGAATAAAAGATGGTTTAGAGGCTTCCAAGGCAGTTTTTGAAGGAGCAACGTCAAGATTAAGACCTGTACTTATGACAGCAATTACATCTGCATTAGGATTAATCCCAATGCTAATGTCAAATGGTGTAGGTGCTGAAATCCAGCGCCCACTTGCCAGTGTTATTGTAGGTGGCTTGGTAACGGCCACGCTGTTAACACTGTTTGTATTACCTGTTTTATATCGCTGGTTTTCAAGGAAAAAAATTGAGGAGTTGTCTCGTTAACTAAGATAGCCTAACTTAGATTATTCCGTATTAGGTACGTAGCTGATGCGGAATAATTTTATAATGTTAAGTGGTAAGAGATGGGTCATTGTCTTGCAGGAAAAATAGATGGTTTGAATAACTGCTATAGTAAAGAAGCTATTTTATTATTCAGCTCTTTAGCTTGTGCGTGATTTAAATTATTTGCTGACTTATTTTGACCAATAGTTTAAGTGACACTTACAGCCTCGTTAGAGGTTTGTTCGATATCTTTTGTGGTTTTTGCTCCATTATCTTTATGCAAGCGTTCAATACCAAAACGAGAGATATTGACCGAATCACTAGTAAGTACGTTAAGATTTGATTTCGTTACGGTATTTAAAAACGGCAGAACACTACTAGCGAAATTAACATTCGCTATATCTGTATTGATAGTCAATGGGTTCATAATCAACATTACGCATTTCCCCTAGTGTCCAATTAAAGTACCTAGTTTGGGAAATCGCCATTTTCTGTATGAGATAACAACACTTGTGATCAGGGAAGAACAAGCTTTTAATGGGCACTTCAGCTTTAAGCTCATTATTTGTGTATATTAGGTAATAGTAGAGGGCGAACTTCTTCCATATTGTTTTGATTAACCAGCACAGCATGAAAGCTCAGATACATCTTTATTAAAGGTTTGAGCACACAGCTTTAACCCTTCAACCATAGTTAGGTATGGAAACAATTGGTTTGCCAAATCTGTAACGGTCATTCGATTGCTAATAGCTAATGCAGCACTTTGTATTAACTCTCCACCTTCATGCGCTAATATCTGTGCCCCAATAATACGCTCACTTTTACTCTCAGCAACTAACTTAATAAAGCCATCAGTTTCAAAGTTAGCTAATGCCCTTGGCACGTTTTCCATATCCAAAACTCGACTAATAACATCAAGCCCTTTAGATATGGCTTGCTCTTCAGTTAAACCTACAGTTGCAACTTGTGGGTCAGTGAAAATCACAGCAGGCATGGTAGATAAATCAAGTATAGCATCACCACCTGTCATATTTATTCCTGCTCTACTTCCTGCTGCCGCTGCTACATAAACAAATTGAGGCATGTTAGAGCAATCACCTGCTGCATAGATATTCGCTATTGATGTCTCCATGCGTTTATTGACTTTGATCGCTCCATTCATTTCTGTTTCAACACCAATACTGTCCAAGCCAAGTTTACCTGTATTAGCAAAGCGACCTGTGGATATTAGTAATTTTCTGGCTGTTAATGTTCCCTCATTAGTACCTAATGAGAATAGACTTCCATCATGGCTTACATTATTAGCCTGCGTATTATCTAGGATTTTGATACCTTCATTTTCAAAGCACTCTTTAAGCTTTTCACCTAATAGCGGATCTTCTGAATACAATAATGTATGTCGTGCTAATACAGTTACACAGGTCCCTAAACGAGCATAGGCTTGAGCTATTTCTAGCGCAACAACTGAAGAACCGATGACTATTAAGCTTTCGGGTAACTCTTGTTCAAATAGTGCTTCTGTTGATGTCCAGTAAGGGGTATCTTCCAATCCCTTAATTGGCGGAATTGACGGAGTTGAGCCAGTGGCTATCAATATCCGATCGGCAAGTAGTTCTTCATTAGAGCCATCTGATTTTTGGATGGTCAATGTATTTTCGTTTTTAAAACTTGCATAGCCTTTAATCAAAGATAATGCCGAGTTTTTCTTTAGAATACTTTCATATTTAGCTTCGCGTAGCTCTTCAACACGAGACTTTTGTTGATGGGCTAGCAGAGCACGGCTTATTTGAGGATTATTATTCTCAAGCCCATCAAAAGGGTTTCTTCGTTGTTGGTGCGCTAATTGTGCAGCACGAATTAAAATTTTTGATGGAACGCATCCTACGTTGACACAGCAGCCGCCAATAACATCTGATCCTTCAATAATTGTGACTCTAGCACCATTTTCTGCGGCTTTTATCGCACAAGCAAAGGCACCAGAGCCGCTACCAATAATTGCAACATGTAGCTGGTCGCTTTCACTCTTAGAGCAACAACTTGTTGAGCATTGATCCGAAGACATAATAATTCCTTAATTTTTTTACTGCTATTGAAATTCAGTGCCTTTGTTTTGGCTAAATGTATTAACAAGCAGTCTTATGCCAAATCTTACTTGGTAGTTCTTACTTTTGCTGGGTAGCCAATATTTGTAGACGCTAATGCAATCGTTTCAATGCTGGCCTTGTTAGGATCAAATAAAACAGTTGCTGTTTTTGCATCATAATCAACAGTAGCCTTTACAACACCATCCACTTTTTCCATCGCCTTACGTATCGTTATATTGCACGTCTTGCAGGTCATTTTCTCAATCGAGAAAACTTTTGTAGACATTTCTTGAGTAGCTACATTACTGGTAGCTTCTGTGACAGTTGTTGCTACAGCATTGCCAAACATAAATATTGAGCTTAATAGTATTGAAACGTTAACTAGTTTTTTCATTGTTGTGCCTCTTTTTAATATCTGTTTAAAATTAACTGGATTTGTTAAATCGTATTCTCATCAGTCAGTTTTTGTTAATCACTTTTCTATTAAGTAATAATGTAATCTGCGTAATAGGGAAAGCTCATCATCACGATAAGAATTATGCTTACAAGCCAAAATATAATGCGCTGATTCTTCAATACTTTAGGGTTTTCGCAAACTGAACCTTCCTCACATTTTTGAGGAACTATATATAATTTATAAAAAACTACGCCTAAAACAATAAGGGTAATCGCGGTAAAGTACCCGCTATAAGGTTCCATTGCAGTGAGGTTACCTACCCAAGCACCACCCAAGCCAAGTGATAGCAATAACAGAGGTCCAATACAGCATGCAGACGCGCCTAAACCAGCGACAATTGCTAATAGTAAAGAACGATTTGGAGTTGAAGAACTCGACATAATTAAATCTCATATAAGGTTAATATAAGATAGTTTACACTCTGGGGTATGGCACAGAGTCAAGAGCTTAATAAATAATTTTATGAGAAAGGTAGAAGTGTTATTTTTCTAAAAAGCCTTTTTGAGATAATCCATCGATGAAGCCACAGTGACTAGTATCATCAGTATGACAAGATGATATTAAGTCGTCCAATGCTGTTTGAATAGTGAGTAAGCCAGCGATTTTCTGTTGGATTTCATTCCGTTTTTCTTTTGCTAAGCTTTGAACATCACGACAATGTTGATCACCCAAGATTAGCAACTGTTTTATTTCCTCTAATGAAAAGCCAAGTTGCTGAGCACGTTTTATAAATCGAATTCGATCTACACTTGTATCTGGGTAATGACGAAAACCGCCTAGAGGCTTTTCAGGCTCGATTATCAAACCTTTGCGCTGATAATGCCTTATTGTCTCAATATTAACATTAGCAGCTTTTGCGAGTCGGCCAATGGTTAATGGTGGATTGTTTCTAGTCATTTATACTGCCTTTAAATTAGTTTGTATTTATAGTGCAGAATTGAAAAAGGTATTTAGTAGTAAACGTACTATAAACTTTTTTTCATATTACCAAAAGTGGGATTTAGTTTAATAATAGGCAAGTATTTGTGTGCTTGGTCATGTGGAGTAAGGTCGTATCAAAGGGCCAGCTCTTACGATTACGAACGAAAAAGAATGTCCTTTGAATAGATAGTAAATTCGCGTAGCGAATGTGTACAAATAAAATTTACTCGATAAAAAGGCTTTCGAAAAAATTATCTATTTCGCTTGGCCAAAGCCAAGAAATGTTGTCTTATGTTGTTTATGGCTGTGATAGTTATGGACAGTTAATGTCTCTAGTGAAGTCTGACCTCCTTGAAAATCTAAACCTGATATTAGCAATTTTACACTCAAAAGCAGAAGGCTGCCTTCTAAAATTTCTCAACACTGATATGAATAATATTTTGTCTCGCTTTAATGAAAGGGTTAAAAATATAAAAATAAATGAAAATACTGTTGTTGAAATTTTCGGTATTGAACTAACTGATTTCAAAAGGAAAACAAAATAAAATCCTTTTAAATTATACAGATATGTATAATTGCGCCCTGTTTACAACAACATTTTACTCATTTATATTAGCAAAAAAGGCTGAACGGACAGCCTATGCCTACACATATTTAATTTATATTTAAGTATGAACGATGAAGCGGAGCATCCGTAAAAATTTGGTTTTCATAATTAACAAACTGGCGTTAGTAGGCTGTTGTTTGTTTTAATTTATGGATAACTAGATGATTTCAGCTCTTACCTTAAGTCACAAATTGAGACTTCAATCGAAATTTCTCGCTAACTCACTCAATCTACCTCAAGATCATGGAAAGGATTTATTAGCCAGGGCAATATATTGTACTCCTAATTATGATTCTTTAACTGAACTACTCTTTAAAGAGATGTGTGGTGCGAAAATTTTTGGGACAATTCAACATCACTGGTTTGTAGTGGTACAGTGATTTTGGCCACCCATTAAGAAAGAAATGTTATGCTAATAAGCATAC
>NZ_PNDV01000111.1:0-12250 GCF_005930865.1 Pseudoalteromonas sp. S554
ATTTTACCAGGTACCTTTGAGTATGCGCTTTGTTATATTGTCGAAAATAAACTCGACTTGTCGGGCTTTGACGCGTGGTATAACAACGATAAAACGGGTGCTGCGGCGTATCCGCCCACGGTCATGTTAAAGATTATTTTACTCGGTTATGCGCATGGGTTAATAAGTAGCCGCCGAATAGCCAAGGCCTGTGAGAACAATATTCTGTTCATGAGTGTGTCAGGGGATATTCAGCCGCATTACACATCAATAGCGGGTTTCGTAGCCAAAATGCACGAACAGATTGAGCCACTATTTACGCAAGTATTGATGATATGTGATGAAGAAGGCTTGATAGGCCGTAACCTATTTGCCATTGATGGGTGTAAATTAAAGTCCAATGCGAGTAAAGAGTGGAGCGGCACATTTGATGAACTAGGCCGTAAAAAAGCAAAACTAGAGCGCGCAAGCAAACGTATTATTGAACGCCATCAAGCCCAAGATGGCCTAAGTGAAGAACTTGTCACTCAGGACTTAAAGCAAAAAGAAAAACTCGATAAAAGCGCTGCTAAAATCACGGAGTTTTTAGCCACTCACAAAGAAAAAACAGGCAGTAAAGGCAAGCCAGTTAAAAGTAATATCACCGACCCCGATAGTGCGAAGATGACGACCTCAAAAGGGACAATTCAAGGCTACAATGGCATTGCGATAAATGACGACAAGCACCAAATTATACTGCAAGCACAAGCATGGGGCTCAGTGGGCGAGCAACAAACACTCCAGCCAGCCGTTGAGCAATTAAAACGACAACTTGATAAATTAAATACTGATAAAATCACAGACGAACGGACAATTAAGTTCACCGCAGACAGTGGGTTTAACAGCGAAGCAAACCTAGAGTTTATGGCGCAAAGTGGGTTTGATACATACATAGCCGATAATCAGTTTAGAAAACGAAATCCGCTATTTAAAGAGAGTGAAACCTATGAAACAGAGCAAGAAAAACGCCGATTAAAACGCAGTAAAGGAAAGCCTCGGTTATTGACCTCAAACGACTTCCACTATGATGAAGCAACCCAAACCTGCCGGTGCCCCGCAGGCAATGATATGTGGCGAAGCGGAGTTAATGTAAACAGCCACAACCAACAATACACCCGATTCTGCGGTTACTTAAGAGACTGTAAAGTATGCCTACTGCAACAGCAGTGCATGCGAAAGCCACCTATAAAAACGGGGCGACAAGTTCAGTTTAAAAATGATGAATCGCGTAAAAAGTTAAGCTACATGGACAAAATGAAGGTCAAAATAGACAGCCCGATGGGGCGACGGCAGTACAGTAAACGACTTGGCTGTATAGAGCCGGTGTTCGGGAATATTACAGTGAATAAAGGCATGAATAAACTGACCTTACGGGGTCAAACGAAAGTGAATGCGCAATGGCAACTGTACTGCCTTGTTCATAACATAGAAAAGCTGCAAAACAGGCTGCATTAAAAAAGGGGAGCCCTTTTAAGCCAAAATATGCCAATCAAGCACCTGTAACTCCCTCTAAAATAGCCATTAAAACAACCGTACATTCTCTTTTTCTATTTTACGTGAAATAGCGATAACTGATTGAACCAAAATAGGAACTCGGCTATGGTTGATTCATCAATAAAAATAAATTTAAAACGAGTTAATCTACAGGCTCGTTAGGAGTCAGAATGGAAACTGATAATAACTAATTATACACCTACTTAATTTTTGAAATTAAGATGGATGCCAGTCTAAATAAATAGTTTGTTCGGACCAATTTTCGCTACGTTTCAAATGCCCGCTGAGCTAGGCAGCAGTAAACAAGGAAGTACTTTGATTCATAGATTTTTATCAATATCCGCGATGCTCTTTTTACTGTCAGCTTGCACAACAGGTGAGCTTTATTACACGAAGGCTTCTGGCGAACGTGTTTTAGGGTGTGATGTGGAGTTTGTTGGCTTACCAAGCGTGGATAAGTTTGCGGTTGAATATGCACTAAGCCTTTGCGCAAAAAGCTCTGTGAAAAAAGGGTATTCCATAGATAAAGAAAAGGAATATCTACTTACCCTAGATCTTAAAATTCCAGAGCCAAAATGTGGTGAATCATGGAACCATAAGTCGGCAAAAGAGCTGTATAAAACCGGCAAACTGTCAAAGAAGGAATATGGCTATATTGTTGCTCATATAGACCTGGGTTTAGCGGTTGTTTACGAATGCTCACCAATAACTAAATAATAATCAATTATTTTGATCGTTTTGGCGAGACATGCAGGATGGTTTCCCCCTTTATCCGACCTACGAATTAGCCTTTTTCACAAACTTCGCTGTTACCATCATTTCGCCAATACCATCTACTTTACAATCTAGCTCGTGATCTTTTTTATCAAGCACACGCCTAACAATCGCTTTGGTGCCAATTTTAATAACTTGTGAGCTGCCTTTAATTTTTAAATCTTTCGCTACGGTTACTTTATCGCCATCACTAAGTAGAGTTCCATTGGCATCTTTAACTAAAATTGCATCTTCATCGCTTGTACTATTTGGGTTCCATTCATAGGCGCATTCAGGGCATATAAGCAGTTGCTGGTCTTCGTAAACATATTCAGATTGGCACTGGGGGCAGGCAGGGTGTGACATTTTTAACGCTCATAAAATATTAATTTTACGTATTTTAATCTGCATTAATAGGAAAATATAGTTAATCAATATTTTTTATCTTCACGCTAAAAATATCTCGTTTGTGTGGTTTTTAAAAAGGGCATATAAAGCAGATGTCGCTTAAGCAATTTAAGCGCTAACACTTACAGTAGGTATTTGTTAAAGCACCCATCGTATTAAGTGATACGCGCAATGCCCACTTAGTACGCTGGGTGTTTCTATTTATAGTGCTGAGTATTTTATTAGGCATGCTTTTTATATTTCTGACTTAACTAGGAAAAGTCGTGTTTAAAACCTTAATAGTGGTTGATAACAACGAGCAAACCCTTGCTCAATCGTTCGACAATGTAATTACGTTTAATAGTTACTTACGTGATTACCCAAAACATAATGAACCTAAAACCCGCATTATTAATTTATGCGACTCAAGCCAATACTTGAGTAAAGGTTACTATTGCTCATTACTTGCAGAGGCCCGTAAACACCAAGTATTACCCAGCGTTAAAACAATAAACGCGCTTCGAAGCGGTCAAGCTCCTATGTTAAATATTGGCTCTATTGATGGCGAAATTTACTTTGGTAATGCCTTAAACGAGCTACAAAGCAAAGCGGCTAAATCGGTATTTAAGCAATACCCAGCGCCTATTTTATATGTAGATGAGCAAGGCTTGTTACAGCAAGGTTCGCTTAGCACTTTAAACGATGAGCAATTCAGCAATTTTGTAGCAAAACTAAATACGTTTACTCAAACCCAATGGCGCATTGGTACTGTGCAGCACCGTTTTAGATGGGATATGGCAATCCTTGTTGATCATAACGAAAAAGTACCACCGAGTGATAAAGACGCCATTGCCCGTTTTATAAAAGCAGCTGCTAAACATGGTATTAATGCGAAAGCATTAAGCTTTGAAGAAATAGACAACATTGCCCAGTTTGATGCGTTATTTATTCGCCAAACTACAGCAATTGACCACCCAACGTATCGCCTTGCTAGTAAAGCGCAAAGCCTTGGTTTAGTGGTTATTGACGATGCTGAATCTATTTTACGTTGTTGTAATAAAGTGTATTTACACGATGCGTTTAATTATCAAAAAGTGCCGAGCTTAAAAACGGTTGTAGTGGCTGATCAATCAGCGCAAACGCTTGAGCAATTAGAAGAGTCGTTTACCTATCCGCTGGTTTTAAAAATGCCTGAAGGGTCGTTTTCAAAAGGGGTATTTAAAGTTGCAAACCGCAGTGAGCTTGAGGCTAAACTAACCGATCTGTTTGAACATAGCGCATTGGTACTTGCACAAGAGTACATGTACACAGAATACGATTGGCGAATAGGTGTATTAAATGGCCGCGCTATTTATGCGTGTCGCTACTTAATGGCGCGTAATCATTGGCAAATTTATAATCACGATGCTAAACGATTTTTCTCTGGTGGCTTTGAAACGCTACCTAGCTTTGAGTTACCAAAAGCCGTGTTAGATGCCGCTTTAAAAGCATGTAAAACTGTGGGCAAAGGCTTATATGGCGTAGATGTTAAAGAACATCAAGGCAAAGCATATGTGCTTGAAGTAAATGATAATCCAAGTATTGATCACAAAGTAGAAGACGGCTATTTAGGTGACGAGCTATACATGATCATTATGGACGAATTTAAACAACGTTTAGAAGCACGAGGCCGTGGGTAGTAACATGAATAACCTGGTTATTCGAAAGGCTATTGGTAGTGATTTAACTGCACTGATTGACGTTGAAAACGCGTGCTTTAATAACGATAAATTGAGCCCGCGTAGTTTAAAGCGTTGGTTAAGTGCTAAGCACGGTATTTTACTAATTGCAGAAAATGGCGAGCAAGTATGCGGCTATGGGCTTGTGTGGTGCCATAAAGGTACGCGTTTGGCGCGTTTATATTCGCTTGCTGTAAAACCCACAATGCAAGGTAAGGGCATTGCAAAAGCACTGCTTACAAGCCTTGAAAAAGAAACGTGTGAGCGCGGGCGACTTTACTTACGATTAGAAGTAGCGGTAAATAACGAAAGTGCGATAGGGCTATACAAAAGCTTGGGTTACAGAGTGTTTGGCCAATATAGCGATTATTATGACGATCACAGTGATGCACTGCGAATGCAAAAAAATATTCGTCAAACGCGTGAACTTAAATTAGCGCGTTTAACGCCGTGGTATCAGCAAACAACAGAGTTTACCTGTGGGCCAGCGGCGTTACTAATGGCAATGGGGGCACTTGAGCCAATAACGGAGCTTAGCCAATCACATGAGCTGGCACTTTGGCGCGAAGGCACCACCATTTTTATGACATCGGGCCACGGTGGTTGCCATCCTTTTGGTTTAGCGTTGGCGGCTAATAAACGCGGCTTTAAAAGCGAGGTAATGGTAAATACCACAGAGCCTTTGTTTTTAGATGGCGTACGTAATGAAAATAAAAAAGTGGTGCTTTCAACAGTACACCAACAATTTGTAGAGGGTATTGCACAGGCAAATATACCGCTTAGCTATAAAGATGTTGAGCTTGAGCATATTGAACAGTGGTTAAGTCAAGGCTTTAGTGTGCTGTTACTAATTAGCACATACCGGTTTGATGGTAAAAAATCACCTCATTGGGTGTGCGTTACCCACCTTGATGAGCACTGCGTGTATGTTCACGACCCGTTTTGCGAACCAGGAAGCGATAAACAACTCGCTATTGATTGCCAGTATGTGCCTATAGCGCGAAGTGATTTTAGTAAAATGTCAGCATTTGGTAGCCAACGGCTAAGAACCGCAGTAGCCATTGCTAATAATTAATAGGTTTTAAGTAAAGAGTGACTTTTTTAGATTTAATTGATGTAGCGCCTTATTCGTGGGCGGCCATTGGTACCGCCGCTTTTTGCGGTGCCATAATTGGGTTAGAGCGCCAGTTACGCGGTAAACCTGTGGGTATTCGTACCTCAGCTTTAATAACTCTGGGCACGTATTTGTTTTTATCGACCGCGTTTAACTTACAAGGCGATGTGATTGATCATTCGCGTGTAGTAGGGCAAATAATTACAGGTATTGGCTTTTTAGGTGCAGGGGTCATGCTTGCAAAAGACGGCGCTGTAGTAGGGGTAACCTCTGCTGCAACCATTTGGGTGCTTGCCTCAATTGGCGTAATGATAGCCACCGACAATTTAGGTGCTGCCATTAAACTTTCGGTGCTGGTGGTTGGTATTTTATACGGTGTAGATGTACTGGAGGCAAAATTTAAAAGCCTAAGCAAAGGCGTACACACTAAAGTAAAAAATTATCAAAAGCGTTACTACCGAAAAGACTTTAACGACACAGAGCGCCACTGATTTAACGCCACTAATTTAGTGGCGTTATTATATGAGTGTATTAGCTAAAGCGTGACTGCTTGGTACTCTATTGCCTCGTTAATAGGCGCAGGGCGACCAATAAAGTAGCCTTGGACGTTATCTACTTTTAGCTGCCTTAATGTGAGAAGCTCTTCTTTATTTTCGATACCTTCAGCTACAATCGTACAATTAATTGCTTTTGCAAAACCACATAATGCTTTTGCGAGTAAAAACTTTCTTTGGTCGTTATTTATATTTTCAGTCAGGCTTATATCAAGTTTTATAATATCGGCTTCTAACTCCAATATGTGCTGAAAAGACGAAAACCCAGCGCCTACATCGTCAATTGCTAGTTTTACGCCTTTATTTCTCAATGGCTCAAGTGCCGCGCGCATAGCTTGGTAATCTAAAATAGGCGAGTGCTCTGTGACTTCTAATATAATGCGGGTGCAATCAACATTTTGTAATACATTATTAATTGAGCCCGATAATATATGTGCAGGGGATGTATTTATAGTCACGTAGGCATGTGGGGCAAGTTCATCCATACAGTGTAGGGTGTTTTGTATAGCAAGAATTTCCAGTGCTTCACCTAGCCCTAAGTCGTCGGCGTCTTTAAACCATACATCGGGGGTTTTGTAAGGTTGAGTAAAAAAGCGTGAAAGCGATTCATAACCCGATAGCTGATTCGTCGCTAGGTTAAAAATTGGCTGAAAATAAATAGTGATGGCATTTGTTTTTATAATATTTTCAATCAGTATTTTTGTTTCATTACTTATGGTGTCTGATTGTGATCTTTGTTCAATGAGCTCGGTAGCAAGCTCTGAAATTAGTTTTAAAAAAGCCAGATCTCTATCATTTAAGTTGTCATCAAATGTGGTTTTATAACAGCAAAAGGTACCGTACGTTTTGCCTGATGCTAAAACAATCGGCACACCTATGTAAGCGCCTATATTTAATTTTTTGGTGACCGGCATAGCCTTAGTAATAGGGTGTTTATGTGTGTTAGGAATTATTGGTTCAAGGTCGTTGTCTGAAATTTTTTTACAGTAAGTCTCACAAATAGGATCTGAATTACCTACTGATACGCAGTGGTTATCGGTATGATTATCGACCACCTTAAAAACCCGATCTGTTTGTGTAAATTCTGATATAAACGCCACATCCATTTTAAGATGTTTGCGCACAAGCGAAAGTAACCTTAATAACTTTTCATCCACTGAGCCATTATTTTGTTGTTCAAAAAGGTGCTGTTTTATCTCATCGCTCATACAATAACCTAGCTAGGATTTTAGCTAATAGTGTAATTTATATAAGGAAAAAAGCCACTTAATTGCAGCTTTGCATTAGCCAAATAGTTTTCTTCGTACTACTTTTCTGTACTCGCTTGGCGTTTGACTAAGCACTTTTTTAAACACGCGGGTTAAATGACCTTGGTCGTTATAGCCGACTTCAAGTGCTACTTCTTGAATCGTTAAATTAGATGAAGCTAATAGCTCTTTAGCGCCTTCTACCCGTAATTGTTGCCAATATTCTATAGGGCTTTGATTAGTCGCAAGCTTAAAGCGGCGGGTAAATGTACGGTAACTCAAACTAAATTGGGCGGCTACTTCTTGTAAGTTTAACTCGCTGGCTAAATTAGTTTTAAGCCAAAACTGAATTTGCGCTATGAGTTCATCTGGATGGCGGTCAACCGCGCCTTCAAGGTAACGCTGATCTTCGTATGGTTTACGTACTTCATGCGAAAAGTTACGCTCTACATGTTGCGCAGCGGCTTTGCCATAGTATTGGCTAATAATATGTACGATCACATCGGCAAGAGCATTTAAGCTTGCTACCGTATACATGCGCTCAGACTGGGTTATAAAAAAGTCGGGCTTTAAGCGCACTAATGGGTAGTCCTTGCTAAATTGTTTGGCGTAATGCCAATGGGTTGTTGCAGGATGCCCATCAAGTAAGCCCGCTTCTGCAACGAGGCAATTACCCGTACCTACACCAATTATATGACTGCCGGTTTCAAAGCTTTCTTGTAGCCATTCAACCACTTCTTTATTAGTACGAACGACAGGGCGAGGGTTTCGCCAAATCCCAGGCACAATAATTAGGTCGTTGTAGGGCGCGTTATGTGTGGTGCAGTCGGGAACTATGGCAAGCCCAGTGCGGTTTTGTATTGGCTCATTATTTTTAGCAATCAAATTTATACTAAGAGGTCTAAAATCCGTGTGGCTTAAATGGCCTTTTGCATAAGCCTCACCCGCTCTTAGCATTTCAATAGGCAGTGTTAAACTGGTAATAAGTAAATGCGGGTACACTGCTATGGCAATATTTAACGCTGGGTTTACTGATTTTTTATGCATGTGAATGCTCCGACCAGTACTTTTTGGCCTTTAATGCTGAATATTTGGCTATTAAAGCACAAAGCGCTGTGATTAATCCAATTAAACTGTTGGCTTCTCCTATAACACGTTTTAAAGGTTAATTATGACAGCATTACCCGTAATAGTAGGCATGGGTGGTATTAACGCCGCTGGCCGTACTTCTTTTCATCAAGGTTACCGCCGTATCGTGTTAGACGCATTAAACGCACAAGCTCGTAGTGAAACATTTTTAGGCCTCGCCACATTAATGAACTTAGTACGCGTTGTTGATGGTCAATTACAAGACACAAACGGTAATAATGTTGAGCAAAGCGACATAGAAGCACGCTTTGGTGAGCAAATTATTGCTGGGACGCTTATTCGTAAAATTGAAAAAGAACATTTTGATGCAGATGCCACGCCTTGGCAGCAAAAAATGACATTAAAGACATCTGATGAAAACGCGATTGTATTTGAAACTCGCGCACGCGATTTACCAAGTCCAGTACCTGCAAGTTGGAAAGTACAAGAGCTTGAAGGTAAAAAGGTAAAAGTGACTATAGCGGCAGAGCTAGACGTAAAGCTTGATTCTACACGTGATAACCCAATTAAATCGGCGGGGCAGTTTCCTACCGGGTTTGATCCATCAATTATGTATAACAGCCGTTATCAGCCACGCGGTTTGCAAGCCACCATATTTGCTGCAAACGATGCGATTAAATCAACAGGCCTTGATTGGCAACGCATAATGAATAGCGTAGAGCCAGATAAAATTGGTACTTATTCAGCCTCGGTTATTGGCCAAATGGACGACAAAGGATTAGGCGGTTTAGTTAAAGCACGCCAGCAAGGCGATCGTGTTAGTACAAAGCAATTAGCACTTGGCTTAAACACGATGTCGACTGATTTTATAAACGCCTACGTTACAGGTAATGTAGGTACTACGTTTTCTACCTCGGGTGCATGTGCCACATTTTTATATAACTTACGCGCTGCAGTAAACGATATTCAAGCAGGGCGCACCCGTGTTGCGGTGGTAGCAAGTGTTGAATGCGCTATTACGCCTGAAGTGGTAGAAGGCTTTGGTAATATGAGCGCCCTTGCAAATGTTGAAGGCCTGCGCCGTTTAGATAACTTAAGTAGTGAACAAGAGCCCGATTACCGTAAAAGCAGCCGCCCATTTGGCGAAAACTGTGGTTTTACATTAGGTGAAGGCGCACAAGTCACTATTTTAATGGATGATGCATTAGCACTTGAGCTTGGTGCAGATATTATGGGCTCAGTACCTGATGTATTTGTAAATGCCGATGGCATTAAAAAATCAATCACCTCACCGGGTCCGGGTAACTACATTACAATGGCTAAATCTGCGGCATTGGCAACAAGCTTATTGGGTAAAGAGGCGCTACAAAAGCGTAGCTTTATTTTAGCGCATGGTTCTAGCACGCCGCAAAATAGAGTAACAGAATCTCTTATTTACCATAAAGTGGCACAAACCTTTGCCATTGATAGCTGGAAAGTAACGGCGCCAAAAGCTTATGTAGGGCATACAATTGCCCCCGCAAGTGGCGATCAACTTGCTATTGCGCTGGGGGTATTTAGCCATAATATTATGCCGGGTATTACTACCATAGATAAAGTGGCCGACGATGTTTATGCAGATCACTTAGATATACGTAACAGCCATTACGACTGTGGCGACATGGACATCGCCTTTATAAACTCAAAAGGTTTTGGCGGTAATAACGCCACAGCTACAGTACTTAGCGCTAAAGTAACACTACAAATGCTTGCTAAGCGCCATGGTGATAAAGCGATGAGTGATTACGCTTATAAAAATACATCCGTTGTTGCTTTGCAAAATACCTATAAAGCGCAAGCTGACCTTGGTAAGTACGAATTAGTATATCGTTTTGGTGATGGCGCCATTGACGATAACGACATTGTAATTGGCGAAGACGGAATAGAGCTTCCTGGTTTTGATAAAGCAATTTCGTTTAATACAACCCACTCCTATCAAGATATGTTTTAAGCACACATACTTGAAACCCAAGGCGCTTAATAAAGCGCCTTTTTTATATTTATTAGCCTATAGTTAAATTTTGGTTAGTTATAAATATAAGCTTGCATCTTTTTATAATGTTTGTTTCTATAATAGCTACTTTGCGTTCTAGGATGGATAATCAAATGAAAAAACTCTCTATAGCTCTTTCTATATTACCTGCGTTAACTTGTGTGCCAGTAATGGCAGATTTTGTGCCAGCTGAAGTTGTTAAGGACAACTACAATAAACAAACAAATACATCTTCTCGTGTGTCACGCTTTGAAGGCTTAAATTTAAGTAGTTATGTTGTGAATGAAAGCGGTCAGGTTAGTGATATAGAAATTGTTGCATCTATCGGGCAAGACAAATACAAAAGAGAAGTTGTTGAGTATGTGTCAAAACTAAATTACAAGAGTGCTCAGGTCGATGGTAAAGCTGTGCCTAGTGCCAAGCTTATTACAGTGACTTCTCAAAACCTGCACTTGGGGTACACTAACGACAAAGCAACGCATGGCTTTTTTAATGATTATGAAACGGCAAGTAATCTAATTAATGAAAAAAAATTAGACGAAGCGCAAATTAAAATAATAGAGCTAGAACGCGACCATGCTAAAAATACTGTTGAAATAGTATTACTTTCATGGCTAAAAAGTCAGCATAGCTACTTTACCCAAGATTGGATTGGCTTTGATAAACATATTAATAATGCATTTTTATTTAGAGATAATTTACCAGATCAGATTAAAGTGCGAGTGGTAAAAAATGCTTTGCAATGGTTTATATCTAAACAGGACTACGTGCGCGCTTATGATGCAATTGATGCCCTAGGAAATATTAAAGCCTTTGTTTTTACAGATGAAAACAAGCAGCAGTTGCTAGCTCAAGTTAATGATATTTATAAAAATTCAGGCGATATAAACCAACAAATAGCTATTGAGACAGATCAAGCTGTTATGCCTTTACTGTCTAAAAGTGAGGTTGTGCTTGAGTCAACAATGCCACTTAGCAAGGTTCAACTGCGCTGTGAAAATAAAGTGGTAAATTACAACACAAGCGCTATTGATAAAATTGTCATTTCTAAATATGATTTACGTTGCGGGTTATTAATTAAAAGTGCGCAAGCACAAACAGTAACGCTAAAACAAAGTGGAAATGCTTTTTTGTAAAGACCAAAAAAATATTTTTATTTAAAACCCCATATATAACGATGGGGTTTTTACTTTTAAGCTATATTACTTCAATTTTTTTACATACCTGAGCGTTATAAAGTTAATAATAGCTAGCAAAATGGCTACTTCATATCGGTTATTTGCTACAGCAATACCAATTAATCCCATATTCCATATGCTCGCTGCTGTCGCAGTACCTGATGTTGACTGGTTATTTTTCAAAATTGCGCCACCACCAATAAAACCAATACCTGTTATTATTCCTTGTAACATTTTAGATTGTGCTTCAGATGAGTCTAGTACCGACATGGCTATAAGTGCATACCCACACGATGCAACTGCTACTAACGGAAATGTTCTTAGTCCAGCGCCGTCTTTACTTCGCTCTCTATCGTAGGCCATTGGCAAGGCTAGGGCGTAGGCAATACCTAAATGAATTAAGTTATCTAAGATTTCATTCCACTGTAAATCAAATTCCATTGCGATTCTCTATTAAAAAACTTAACTTACAAAAGCAATTGCCACGCCAAGTATAAAAACATTTAAAATCAATGTGTTGTTTTTTATTTTAGGTTGATTTATAGCATATTTAGTAAAATGTACACATTGGTTGAATCGCCCCGAGTTCATCGGAGACCAGTTTGTTTAAGTCAGGCCACTTTACCTGACTCGTTTAAATTATCATAGTAGTCTGTTTCATATTGC
>NZ_PNDV01000112.1:0-24664 GCF_005930865.1 Pseudoalteromonas sp. S554
GGTAATCATGATGTTGTGTGGTAACAAGCCTAATTGCACGTTCACGAAATTCTGATGTATAGCGATTTGATTTTTTCATAGTTCCAGTTTCTCAAGTTATTGAGTCTCTGGCAAACACGGGGCGATTCAGCGAAGGTTTTTATATTGAGTCTATATCTAGCACAGGGATATTTTTAAAACCTCTAAAAGATAACAGCCGACTGGGTAATATGAAAAACGTGCAGTTTACATTACCAAACGAAGAGTGTATTTCAATTGATATAGAACCTATTAGGCAAAATAAATCAGGAATGGCTGCAAAAATTACACGTATTAATACTGGAAAAGAGCAGTTAAGAACCTACCTATTTGAAGAGCATAAACGCCAATATTCGGCATTATATGAAAATGGTCAATTAGTAAACGAAATACGTTAATATGCGAGTTATGCAGTAAAGCCTTCATTTATTTAGCCTAAATCGGTTTTTTACCTTTTATATTTCTTAGCCTTGCTTGATGTTTTAACTCATTTTAAATTTTGCAAAAAAAAAGCGCTAAACAGCGCTTATTGATTTATATGTAATTAGTGTTTGGGCTTTACACCGTTACGAACCATATCTTGCCCATTAGTAAATACATCTTCGGTGATACCGCGGGCCAATAGTAGTTGCTGTTTATCATCAAATACGGCAATAAAACGGGTACCGTCTGAGTTTTTAGTCGCCATACCAACGCCAGATACCCCTTTTAACCCATAGCCACCGCTTTCTATTTCGAGTAAAAAAGCTTCTAAGTCTGCTAAGTTATCGATTACATCACTTTCATTATTCATTTTAAAACTCTTTTAATTTCTCTGCTTTATGCAAAGTAGTTATACGTAATGCTGGTTATTTTATAGAGCTGGTACTTAAAATCCAAATATTTACGCCTTAAACTTAAAACGACTCGACCACCAGCGATAAATTACTCACAGCACAACCAAATGGTTTGGTGTTTATTCGGTCATAGCGTGTATCAGCATTTGTATTCAGGCTAATTAAAAATTCATCTTGCTGAGCAACCGCACTTTGCTCTTGAGCGAGGCACATAGCTTGTGTCAAAGAGCGTAATTTAGCATCCGTCAATATGGTCCCAAAACGCTGAACTGGCAATGGCGGAATTTTTATTGAGGGCAATGTTTTCCCCAATGTGCGCTCGCTCAAAGTAAATGAGTTATTGCTCACATCAATTACACTGCCAGAAGGCCAATAAGAATAGCGGTATTTTTGAGGTTTTGAATTTGTCTTTTGCTCAGGGGGATGCACAGCAATGTTTGTTGCCTCGGGAGTTAAATGGACCACACCATTTTCACCTACGACCGTCATTAAATTACCTTCTGGCGATTTTATAACAACCAAGGCGGTATTCTCGTCTACACCAAAACCATACTGTGATGTAGCTTTACCGTTGCTTAAAGTGTCAATCATCATGGCCAATTTAAAAGTTTGGTTTTGCTCACTAAAGTGCGTACTTAACACACCATAATTAAACGTTGCTAAGCCCTTTTTAGTAGTCAGGGCTTCCCCTTTTAGTACATTTGTACTTGTTACGTTTTTATTTATAATTAAGCTATTACCTTGTATGGCGCTCCCCTCACCTATTCCCACAATAACCGGGCTTGTTATAAGTGAATTTGTCCATGGGTAAGGCTCGTTTTCATCATTAAATAAAACGCTATGCAATAACGCAGTATCACCGCTATGAAACATAACGCCGGTACTGTTTTTTATTAATGTGGTTAATGCAACTACTCCACTTTTACACAAGCCGTATTCGGTTTGAGTTTGCGAAGGATAAATTGACTCTCGGTTATACACTTGCATAGCGCTATTTCTTAGTGAAGGCAGTTGTTCGCACCGACCCGTGGTTATTGCCTTTGCAAGTGCAGGCGTTAATGCAAGCCACTTGGTACTTATTTGTGATTCTGCTAAAAGAGATGTTGCCGCTTCAGCATACGCGTATGGATCACGACGCGCTGCAGTAATAACAAGCATGGTCGGTTTAGCGCTATTTACTTTTAGGCTACCGGTAATAAATTGTAAAATATCATTATTTTCATAGCGTGAAGTATTAATTGCTTTGCTATTTATTTTTTTATCATTCTTACTTTCTGACACTTCGAGCATATCAAGCACATAATTGTATTCGTGCACCGATAAGCTTTCTAATTGCAAATTATCTACGTCACGCCACTGCCACAGTAAATTTTGCTTTGACACATGCTTAGGTTCATTCTTTTGTAATTGCTTTAGCACATCTAGTGTCGCATCTTTATTAGAAAGGCTACTGGTTGGCCAGTTTTTTGCTATGAGCTTTATTTTATTAATAGTAGGTGAGTATAATTTGTGGGTTATATTTTCAACTTTCTCACTCCTAATACACGAACTTTCAGCGCACATGCGTGGCTCTGATCCTAATAAGACTAATGTTTGGCTTTCTTGTTGCGCGGCTAAATCAACCGAAAATACAGTACTTATTAGTGTAAAAATCGCTGTTAATAGCATGTATTTATTAAATAAAATTTGATTGCTCATAGTAATAGTCTTAAAAGTGCAAAATGCGCTGCAAGCTTATCAGTTTAGTGGCTTGGGCTAAATACCTCGTTAACATAACTGACGGTGTATTTAATTCAATTTTATTTATTACAGCTTTGGATTAGTTTTTTAAGAAGTAACTCAATTATGTCTATATGTCGCATTAACTTGCAGGCTATTTTAGTCAGCGTTAAGCTAGCGCTTTATTTCATTAAATATTGATATACCAAGGCTTTATAATGACTGACAGCACATACCCAATTGGCACACCAGGTAAAAAATGGAACGACAGCGACAAAGCACAATGGCTTGCGAGCCAAGTTATAAAGCGTAGCTACCAAGATGAAGTGTTAACGTTAATAAACGAGCTTAAAGGCACATTAACGGTTGAGCAATATGGTGAGCTTAATTACAACGATGGCTGTTATCCATTATATGCCCTGCAAACACCTAATTTTGATGATACCAAACCAACGGTTTTAATTACCGGTGGCGTGCATGGGTACGAAACCAGTGGTGTACATGGCGCGCTTAGATTTGCAAAAACCTCTGCTTTAAATCATTCAAAACACTTTAATATAATTATTACTCCCTGTATTAGCCCTTGGGGGTATGAAACAATTAACCGCTGGAACCCAAGCGCAATAGATCCTAACCGCTCCTTTTACGAAAATAGCCCAGCACACGAGTCGGCTGCGGTAATGGCCTATGTAAAATCATTAAATATTGATCTACTCGCACACATTGATTTACACGAGACAACAGACTCCGATAACAGTGAATTCAGGCCAGCACTTGCAGCACGTGAAGGCACAACCAATACAAATTGGAATATTCCTGATGGGTTTTACTTAGTTGCTGACAGTAAAAAACCAGAGCCAGAATTTCAAAAAGTGATTATTGAGGGCGTTGCAAAGGTTACGCATATTGCACCAAGTGATGAAAACAATGCATTAATTGGCGTACCACAGGAACAATTTGGCGTTATAAATTACGCAGCACGCCAATTAGGTTTATGTATGGGCTTTACTGATGCACCTTTTGTAACAACAACAGAAGTTTACCCAGATAGCCCTTCAGCCAACAGTGAACAATGTATACTAGCGCAAGTTGCTGTTATTGATAGTGCTTTAAATTATTTACGAAATGAAGGCTAATTTACTAGTTGCTACGTTTATCATAAGTGTGTTTTATTAAACGTAGTAACAAGTCTGTAATATAAATAGAGAGAAAGCCTTGCAAGTAGATAAAAATGAGCATTATGACTTTTCATTAAAAAATGACTATGGCAACGTTAACTTTTATGTAGATAACAACATAATTGTTGCTGAATTTTCAGGTAGCATCGATACCGATATTCTAAGTGTGTATGGTGAAAAGCTCATTAATACTACTGCACAATTTAACGGCAACCCCTGGGGCTATATTAGCGACTCACGAAAGGTATTAGCAGCGACGCCTGAAGCCGAGTTATTGCTCACTAAAATTGGCAAAAAAATGCAAGCTGCAAATTGCTTTATCAGCGCGTATGTAATGACATCGGCCATCGCAATCAGTCAAATGTCGCGGGTTTTAAATAGCGTTGGCAGAGACGGCACTAAATGTATATTTAGTGAGGTTGAAAGTGCCAAGCAATACGTTATTAAGCACCTTAAAAACAGCCAAGCGGATTAATTATTTAATCAACTTGGCGTTTAACTACTTAGTTTTTATAAAACTGACTGCCCTTGGTGATGGTAATACTCGCATCTTCCTGCGCGGTAACTACAAATCTTAATTTACTTACTTTTTGTTTAATATCGTAACCATCAGCGGTCACCGTAACCGGTATTTTTTTCATTAAACCAGGTTGTACGAGTGTTGCCTTTGGACTTTTAAGCGTTGCCCCAGGTAACCCCTCAATAGCGATTGTGTAGTGCATTGATTGCTGTGTTTTGTTAATAATGGTTAGTGTGTATGGGTTTTCAACTAGGCCCTCATAATTTACTCTGTAGAGTGCGTTTCTATCACGAAGCACTGAGGCCTCTATGGGTGTACGCTGCATCATCCATGCAAACATCGATAGGATAAGTAAGGCAGTTAACGCACCATAGCCAACAAGCTTTAATCTAAATGGGTTGGTTTTTTTACCTTCCATCTGTTTTTCACTCGCGTATTTAATTAAGCCTTTGTCGTAGCCAAACTTATTCATTGTGTCATCGCAGGCATCAATACATAAACCACAGTTTATGCACTCATATTGCAAGCCATTTCTTATATCAATACCCGCAGGGCATACCTCCACACATAAATTACAGTCTACACAATCGCCTAGGTTTAATGACTTTGGATCAGCTTTACGCTTACGTGGGCCACGGTTTTCTCCTCGTTCAACATCATAAGTAACAACTAAGGTATCTTTATCAAACATCACTGACTGAAAACGAGAATACGGGCATGCAATGGTGCACATTTTTTCTCTTAAAAAACCAGCATTACCGTACGTACACCCAGCAAAAAAAAGCACCCAAAATGTGGTAATGCCAGACCAATCAAACGAAAGCATGTCTAAGTATAAATTTTTAGTCGGAATAAAATACGCCATAAATGAGGTCGCTGTTAAAACCGAAATAACTATCCACGCGCTGTGTTTAGCTATTTTTTTACGCCACGTGCTAAATGTCCATTTTGACTTATCTAATTTAATGCGCTGATTGCGTGTACCTTCTATTCGTTGCTCAACCCATGTAAACATCAACATCCATATTGTTTGCGGGCACGTGTAACCGCACCAAACTCGGCCAAGCCAATTAGTAACAAAAAATAACGCAAAGGCCCCCACCATAAAAAGCATGGCTAAAATCATAAAGTCTTGAGGAAGAAGTGTTAATCCAAAAATAGTAAAGGTTTGTGTTGCGACATCTAACAGTACAGCCTGCTGACCGTTATATTGAATCCATGGAATGGCAATAAACGTTAACATTAGCAACCAGCCTAAATTACGGCGTATACGTTGAAAAAAGCCTTTTTGCTCGCGAATATAAATTGGCCCTGAGTTATAGGGCTTAATGATCATGTCTTGCTCTTTAATATCAAACTTCATGTTACTTACTTAATTATGACGGATGTTGTTTAAGTATTTGCAACTTTCAGACCAAACTGAAACTTTGTTTAATCTATTGATATTAAATAACTTTATAATTTACACACTTTTACCAATCGTGATATATAACGAAAGCCGTTATATATCGCGATTATTTATTAATTCCTAGCTTTCTCATTTTTGAGCGAAGTGTACTTTCAGGTAACCCTAACTTAAGTGCAGCACCTTTACTTCCAGAAATTTGCCCGTTACAAAGTGTTAAAACACGGCTTATATGCAGCCTTTGCGCCTCATCGAGGGTAAGAGACTCGTCAACATTTTGCGTAGTGTCACCATTGAGTGGTTGATTGAGCTGTAAAACAGATTGTTTAGACAAAATGGCTTCTCGCTCCAGTACATTTTGCAGCTCTCTTATGTTACCAGGCCAATCGTAGGCTTGAAGCTTAGTAACTGCTTTTTTACTTAACCCTTTTAACTGCTTCCCTAAGCGTTTATTTAATTGCTGTATGAGGTTGCTGCATAAGTAAGGAATATCCTCTTTACGCTCTCTCAGGGCCGGTACTTTAATAGGAAATACATTAAGTCGATAATATAAATCTATTCTAAAACTGCCCTTTTGCACCATTTGCCACAAATCGCGGTTTGTAGCCGCTATAACTCGAATGTTTACACTCAAAGTTTGGCTACCACCAACCCGTTCAAATTCTTGCTCTTGTAGCACTCTTAGTAGCTTACTTTGTGATTCTAGAGGTAATTCGGCTATTTCATCTAAAAAAAGTGTGCCTTTATCGGCCAGTTCAAATCGGCCTTTACGACGTTCGTTAGCCCCCGTAAAAGCGCCTTTCTCATGCCCAAACAGCTCAGACTCCAATAAACTTGGTGTAAAAGCTGCACAATTTACTTTAATAAAGGCATGCTTGCTGCGTTTGCTTAACCTATATAAATTGCGTGCTACTAGCTCTTTACCTGTGCCATTTTCTCCCAGAATAAGCGCGGTAGTGTCGGTTTCACTCACTAATTTGATTTGCTCTAACATGGTTTGGAACACATGGCTTTGCCCTACCAGCCCAGAGTCTTGCCAGTCCTGATTTAACTCTGCTATTAAATAGCTATTCTCGTCTTTTAACTGCTCACTCAGCTGCTTTATTTTTTTAAGTGCGTTTTGTAAATCATTTTGGGTTTGTTGCTGCTGCGATATATCACGAAATATAGCAACGGCACCAATAAGTTGATTTTTTCGATACACTGGGGTGGATGTATATTCAACAGCAAACGAGCTACCGTCTTTGCGCCAAAACACTTCATTGTTAACTTCACGGCGTTTACCATCAAACATGGTACAGTAAATTTGACACTCATCTGCAGGGTAAGGCGTGCCATCGGCACGAGTATGGTGATGATATTGGTGTATTTTTTTTCCTAGTAGCTCCTCTGCCTTCCACCCTGTCATGCGCTCTGCTGCTGGGTTTACAAATACAGCGTTTCCAGACAAGTCGAATCCGTAAATTCCCTCACCCACGGCATTAAGTAATAACTTTGGATCGTTTAAAAATTGCTTTATCATAACTACGCCTCGCGAAATATCACGAGTATTATGACAACTTTAACACATTACTGCACCAGTAACTTTGTATCGATATTAGCTCAGCATTTATGCGAAATGACTAAAAAGCGCACGCACATCAATTTTTGCCCCCAAACGAGCAGCTATTAAATACAAACCGGCTAGTTTTCGGTGTATAAACAACGCATCGACGGGTGGAGTGTGCCACTGCTGTGATTGAGCACTAAGTGCAAGCCCAGCATCCTTAATTTTAAGTGCTAACTCACTATGTTTAAAATCAAATTCACCACCATGCCTGAGCGGTTCGCACGCCATTAAAAACAAGTCGATTACGTTATTTTTATAATTATCCATAATGTCATCTTTAAAATAACCAATTTGCGATGCTGCTTTTAATACGCCCTCTCGGCTATTATCGCTACCTGCTTTAAATAGTGCCAAATACGCTGAACTCAACTCGGTTGATATTTCTCGCGTTGCACCAAAATCAAATAAAACGATTTTTTGCGTCTCTGTTTGATAATGAAAATTAGCAAAGTTTGGATCCGTTTGAATGAGTTTAAATTCAAACATTTCTTTAAAAAATAAATTAATAAGCTGCTCAGCAACAAAACTTCGCTGGCTTTGTGGCTGCTCTGTGATGCTCTCTATGGGTTCAGCATTAACATATTCCATTGTAAGGACTTGCTGCGTACTGTGCGAAGTGTAAACATTGGGCACCTTAAAATGAGTATTGCCGTTGAGTGCATTTTTGTAACGTATTAAATAATCAGCTTCTCGCAGGTAATCAGCTTCTGCAAGTAATTGTGCCTTAGCCTCATTTACAAGGGGTTTAATATCGAGGTCTTTTGGCAATAGGCGCGATAGGGTTAACAGCGTAATCACGTTATCTACGTCGCTCTCAACACTCTTTGCAATACCCGGATACTGAACTTTAACTGCGAGCTTTTCGCCATTTTCTTGATACGCTAAATGCACTTGCCCAATAGAAGCCGCCGCAAAAGGTCTGAGTTCAATATGAGAAAAACGAGAAAGCCAGTCGTCTCCCCATTGTTCTTTTAAAACTTCAACCAGCTGCTTATGCGGCATTGGATTTGCGTCAGAGCGCAACAAAGCGAGTAACTGGGCGAGCTCAGGACTGAGCAAATCACCAGCATCCATAGATAGAAGCTGGCCTAATTTCATTGCTGCTCCGCGTAAGTGAGAGAGCTGCACAGCAAGTTTTTCAATATTTTTAGGCTGCAGAAGTAAGCGTTTGTTATCCCACCCTTTACCTGTTAGTGCACTTTTAGCGCCATCAACCAGCATATTACCCGCAACGCCTGTTGCTAATGAGCCTAATTTTGCAAAACGAGAAAGTCTCGATGTGGGCACGTTACGCGGTGCTGCCATAATATAATGAACCTAATTAGCTTATAGTTAGGTTATTTAATACGATTAATTAAGGCAGGCCGATCTGATTAGCCTGGTTATTTATAACCTAGGAACCAGTTTAATTGCACCTTGCGATACTTTCATATCGAGTGGCAATTTGCTCAATAGCATCATTTTAGGATCGTTCATGTTTAACGTATATACTGGGTTGTTAGCCAAAAAGGTATTGATTACACCCATTGCTTGATCGTCAAGCGCGCCAATGTTGCCTCTAAAGCCACCAGCATCAACGCTTGAGCCCAGTAGTTTAATATTACGTAAAAACACTGCTTTTTTCTCGCTATCGTAGAATGGGCTGCCCTCTATTTGAAGCTTTAAACGAATTGGGTACTTAAGTGCAAAAGCGTTGATCTCTGCGCTCGAGTCAGCGCCAAGTAAAACAACATCACGATTATCTGGCCCAATATCAACACTTAAATCATTAACGTTAAGCTGAACAGGTAATCCCATTAGCTTTACTTTTTCGCTTAATTTTGGCAACTCTTTAGCTAATACGCTTTCTACTTCAGCATTTGTAAATGAATATACCGATACACCTTGCGTGCTATTACAGGCAGTTAAAAAAAGCGTAGTAATAAGTAATAAAAATCTCATGGTAAATCCTTTGTTTGGTTGATACAAAAAGCCGCTATTTAAGCGGCCTTTTAAAGTTTTAATCAACATTTAAAGTAATGTTAATGATTAAGCTGCAAGTGTCGTCTTTAATCGAGCTAGTGTGTCAGGTTCAACTGAACCGTTACTGAGCGCGAGTAACTGTTTTAAATAATAATTTAAATCAGCATGATCGCCACGGTGTTTATCATCAAGCATAGCAACTTGCTCTGCCATTCTAAGTGATGCATTTGGCGAACTCACATTTGCTAAAATTTCCATACGCGTTACAAGTTGCTCTTCGTTAAGCGTTGTTTTTAGCGGTGCTTGATACTGAGCAGGTATTTCTTCATTATTTTGAAGCGCGTTAAGTAAAGCATCTAAGTTAGCCTGCTCTGATTTAGTCATAAGCAATGACACTTTTTCATCTATGGCTTTAAGCAAAGTAGCCACTTTTGGCGCAAGCGTTCTGAATTGTGCATAACCCTTTACCTTCGTTTCTAGGTCATGAAGTTGCGCACGTTGTTCAACCGCCTCTAGTACCGCTTCTAATTCAGCAAGCTCTGCAGCGGCTTGCTTGTCTGACTCATTCTGTTCAAGCTTTTGTTGCTCAAATTCAGTGCTGCGCTTACTAAATGCTTCATCGTTATATTGACGAAACTTTTGCCACAACGCATTTTCAGCTTTCAAGCCCGCAAAGCCAATTGTTTGCCATTGCTGCTGCATTTGCTTTAACGTCTGGCAAGCACTTGCTAAGTCGTCACTTTGTGATAATTGCTGTGCTTGTTCTACTAAATCATTTTTAAGCGCAGCATTACCTTTATGAAACGCATTTAATAAACCAAGCACCTGTTGTTGCTCATTTTTATAGCGATCATTTAATACTCGGTATGTTTTAGGGTCAACTTTTCCTACACTGCGCCATGCTTTATTTAGCCTATTGTATTGGCTTTCAAACTGTTTCCAATCAAAGCCTTCTTCGCTAGTAGGCTCTGCGCTAAGCGCGTGCATATCAGTAATGATGCTTTCACGTTGCAACTTCGCTGCATCACGATTTTTTTCTTGCTCTGCAAAGTAACTACGACAAGGTGCAAACAACAATTCAATATGTTCGTCAAACTGAACACCTTGTTGTTTTTCTTCATCTGTATCTAATCGGCCAAGCTCATTCCAACGTGTGCGAAACATTTTTACTTGTTCTGCACGTTGTTGAGGGTCGGTACATTCTTGCTCAGTTAACGCGGCTACTTCTTCAAGTAACGCAACACGCTTTGGTGCAGCGGCGTATTTTTGCCAATCTTTTGCGTCAGCAAGCTGCTGCTCTAGCTCTGCTTTAATATTTTCAAGCGGTTGCTGGTAGCGTGCTGTTAATGTATTAAATAGCTCTTCAAAACCTTTAAATACACCAAATGCCACATTGAAGCGGCCTTCTTCAATTAAGCGCTTAACATCACGAGCTTTTCGCTTTGCTTGGCTTTGATTTTTTTCAAGCGGTTTAACTAACTCATTCATTGGTACTAAAAACTGCTTTTTATGCGCGTTTAACTCAGTTTTAAACTTGCCTTGCAGTGCGCTGTCTAACATAGCTATATGCCCACGCGTTTCTTTAAACGCTTGATTAAACGCTTGATTAAACGCTGAAATAATATCGTCATATTGCTCAATGCTTTGCGCTGGTTCAATTTTTTGTAAGGCGTTCAATGCCTCTTTATATTGAGCAATTACCGTTGTTAGTTCGGGTAATTTAGCCACTTGTGAAAATAAAGTCTCAAGCCTTGTGATTACCGCTTTAGACTGTGCGTTATTTTCAAGCTCAGTCTCTGTGATCGCTTGTTTTGCTTGGGCTACTTTAGCGTCAAGCCAATCTTGTTGAATTTGCTCTGGGGTTTCTAAACCTAATTGAAGCGCATTTTCAATTTCATCACTTAATGCTTCAAGCGTTGCTAAAGCCAATAATTGACGCTGTTTTAATGCTAAACGTTGCTGTTCTTTGTCGTGCTCAGCTTTAAGTTGCGCTATATGAGTATCAAGCTTGCTGGTAATAGCTATGTACTTTTCATCTAGCGATTTTATACGCTCTGCTGATAGCCATTTAAGCTCTAATGCTTGCCATTGAGCCATTAATTCAGCAGCTTGTGGGTTTACCAACGCAAAGTCTGTTTTTTCACGTAACGCATTAAGTTTTGCTAAAATAACGCGCGTTGAATTTTCAACTTCTTGTGGCATTTCTTTGGCCAGACGCTCATTTTCAATATGCGTATCAAGGGTGCTTTTCGCTTCCCCTCTAGCATGTTTAGCAAGTGGTTTGGTAAGCTGGTGGTTAATAACTAACTCCACTAGCTGCTTTTGTAATTCTTCACTGCCTTCTTTAAAAGCTTTTTCTACTAATTTTGGGTTTGCTAAACGCTTAAGTAGTTTAACGCGAACTTTTAGTTCTTTCTCTGCAAACGCTAGTTTTTCTAATGTTTTTACAGGCGCAAAGCGTTCTATATATTCACTTTTAATTTGCGGTGTTAGTGTGCTTTCACTGTTTAAAACCGCGTTAGATATTTGCTGCTCAGCTATATCCTTCAACGCTTGGTCTTGCTTATAGGCTTTCCACCAAAGTGGTAAATCATTTACCTTTTGAAGCGCTTTTCGGCGTATTTCTGCAGAGCTGTCTTCTAATGCAAGTGTATTTAAAATACTTGCATCGCGCTGCGTATCTAGCTTTTCAATTGCATCAAGACGTACCTGTTGCTTAGGGTGTTTCCATTTTGGCGTAAAAAGGTGCTTAAAGATCATGTTCACTAAACCTAGCTATTTCGTTGTCTGATTTGAATTCTTTTTGTAGTTGCGCTTTTGTCTTTTGGATCATTTCACCATTAGCACCAATCGTAAATTGCTCGTTCGATTGAGCCACCTTTGCTTGATACAACATAACCAACTGCACTGTTTGTTGCTTTTGCTCATCTGATAACACAGTGCCATCTGGCCATTTGCCAGTGGATGCACCATATTGCAGGCGTTCAAATAATTCTGGAGTAATATTTTCTACGAGTTTATCGATATTCATGTCATCTTTTCTTTTTAAGAGTCACTAAAATAATACGGTTAATAAGATACCAAATGCACCCTACGCCAATGGCGATGGTGTAAGCATACCACTCAAGGGTTTCTTTTTGCGGTTGTAAAAAATATAAACAGAAAAAACCACCCAAAAATAAAATAAGTGCTAGGAAAGAGTGATTTATAAACATCTGCTTTTTTTTAATTTGCTGTTCGCGCTGAAGTTGTTGAACCTGCTCGTCATTTAGCTCTGAAATGTTACTTTCGCAATGCGGACATTGCTTGTATTTATCTGAAATTGATTTTGCACATTTTGGGCAACGAATAATCGCCATACATCTCTCCATACTACGCATAAAAAAAGCGCCTTGCGGCGCCTTTATTGTACTTGTTTTATTTGTTGTTGTCTTTTTTGAATTTAAAGCAATAACAGATAATGTAACTTTCTTTTTATTGGTTTAAACCCGTTTATCCAATCAAACTTGCAAGTACACTGTGTATTAAATTACTCAGGATCCTTAGATTGTTTTTCAAGGCGTTTTTCCCAGAAAGTAGCGTTTTTTATACCTAACTTAATTGGATCAAAGGTAATTTTACCGCCTTTTTTCTTTTGCTCTTCGTAATCGCTTAAACATAACAGTGCCGGTTTTGCGACAAAGAAAATAGCTAAAATGCCTAAGATGTTGATCCACGCCATTAAGCCTACACCTATGTCACCAATGCTCCAAATATACCCAGAGCTATTAACCATTCCGTAAGCCACCATAAACATGATCACAAACTTCACAATAACCAGTGGAATACTTCCTTTAAAGTAACGATTTAAGTAAGCAATGTTTGTTTCCGCAATGAAGTAGTAAGCTAAAATAGTAGTGAACGCAAAGAAGAATAACGCAATACCTACAAATGCCTCACCAAAACCGCCAAATACGCTAAACAAAGCCATTTGTGTAAATGCTGCAGAGCCAACTTCAGTTGCTGCATCAACATTTTGTACAATAAATTGACCAGCTGGTAGCTCGCCAACAATGTTGTATTGTTGTGTTAACAAAATCATCAGTGCAGTTGCTGTACATACGAAGATGGTATCTACGTACACTGAAAAAGCCTGAACTAAACCTTGTTGCGCTGGGTGGTCTACTTCTGCCGCAGACGCTGCATGAGGACCTGTACCTTGACCCGCCTCATTTGAATATATTCCGCGTTTTACACCCCAGCCAATTGCAGCTCCAAATCCGGCTTGAGCTGTAAAGGCGTCGCTTATTATCATAGCAAAAATATCAGGCACTCTATCGATATGTAAAAACACAACGATTAAGGCAAGTACTATGTAGCCCAAAGCCATAAATGGCACAACAATTTGAGTAAAGTTGGCAATACGTTTTATACCACCAAAAATGATAAAGGCTAAAACGATAAGAATAATAGCCAGCGCAACTAGCTTAAAGCTGCCTACATCGCCAAAGCTGGTCGAAACCATAGTACCGTCGCCAAATACTTGAGTAAATGCGTTACCTACCGCATTTGCTTGTACACCTGGTAGGAAAACACCACACGCAACAACGGCAGAAATAGCAAACAAGATAGCTAACCATTTTTGCTTTAAACAACGGTCAAAGTAATACGCTGGACCACCACGATATTGACCGTTTTCTTCTTCTTTATAAATTTGACCAAGAGTTGATTCAGCGAAGGCTGTACTTGCACCTAAAAATGCAACAACCCACATCCAGAAAATAGCCCCTGGGCCACCAAAACCGATAGCAGCAGCAACACCAGCAATGTTACCAACACCGACTCGCCCCGATAGAGACACTGCAAGTGCTTGAAAAGAAGAAATACCTTTTTCAGATGTGTTAGGACTAAAAAGTAATTTACACATTTCTTTAAAATGTCTGACTTGGGCAAATCGAGTTAATACAGAATAAAACAAGCCCGCGCCAAGGCATAAGTAAATAAGGGCATTACTCCAAACAACATCATTAACAGCGCTTACAAAAGCTTCCATGGATATCCTCTATAGTTATATTTTTTATTATGAATTACGAGACTCTGTTTTAGCTACTCAGAATGCGCGACACAAAACGATTAAAAATCGGGCTTAAATACGCCTACCTTTAATTCGATTGTTATTGATATTAACTTAAGTGAGCTAACTTTGTTAACACTTAATTTTCATATTTACAGATAAAACGTGCGCTTCGACGTATTATTTGAGGGTTATTTAACCAGCAATTAGTTTGTTTGAATATAATGGAGGTTTATAGAAAGTAATTTAAATAGACTGCTGGTTGAGGGGTTTATAAAACGATTTTATATATTAACTAATTTTAAATTTGTGTATAAAAAAGGCATCAATAATTGATGCCTTTTATCAGTACTCTATCTTAGCGTATCAACCACATTAACAATGGCTGCTAACGTGTCTTGACCAAACTGATACGAGCGACGATCTGACCAGCCATAGTCAGGATCTGGTAAATCGTTATTGTCTTTAAATGGCATTTCAATCGTGTATGTAAGCGCTTTAAACTCTTCAGCCGTTGCCGACGATGCAACGGTTAATAGAGCTTGGCCTGGCTCATCTTTCGGGTAACCGTGTTCGTCTTGAAACTCCGGTGTTATTGTTAATAACGCCGCTTTAAAGCTGTCTTCTAAATTTTTAAGTCGCTCATCGTAACTTGGAATACCTTCGCTGCCAGCAACAAAGTTATAAGGAATGGCTTCATCACCATGAATATCAAGGTGCATATCTAAGCCTGTTTCGCGCATTTTATTGAGGACTAAATACACTTCTGGGCTATTTTCCATACTAGGTGTTTGCCATTCGCGATTTAAGTTAACACCTTTAGCATTAGTACGTAAATGACCACGTACACTGCCATCTGGGTTCATATTTGGCACGATGTAAAACACAGCCTTTGATAACAATGCGGCAGCATGTGGGTCTTCATCATCAAGTAACTTATGAAGTAATCCCTCTACAAACCACTCTGCCATAGTTTCACCTGGGTGCTGGCGTGCTGTTACCCAAATTACTTTTTTATCTTCGCTTGGCTCGCCAATTTTTAATACACTCATATCGCGCCCATCAAGTGTTTCACCCAATGTTTGAAGTTGGCAAGCACCTTGGGTTTGCGCCCACGACAATAAATCTAAATGGCGGTCATAGCTATATGGTGCGAAGTAAGCAAAATAAACACTGCCGCACTCTGGCTCTATTTCAAAACTTAGCGTGCCATTTTCATAGTTTGATGGAACACGAAACCATGTTTGGCGATCGTAAGATGCGACTGCTTGATAGCCTTCCCACCCATCTGGGTATGCTGATTTTTCAAGCTGATTAATATTAAGCTTATGTAATTGGTAAGGCGTTGTTTCTAATCGAAAGTGAAACCACTGATAAAATTCAGAGTTGTGGTCGTTATTAATCTCTAATTGAATATTAAGCGGATCGGTTGCATCAATTACCTTGATATTACCACTGTCGAAATTACTACTGATTTTCATGAAAAAACCTTTAATTTGAATAAGCCCATCTGCATTTTAACTCGCAGAACTAACACCACGAATAATACTACTCGCAGTAAATACAGTGTATTTTATAACTGTAACACGCACTGTATTTTAATAAGCAAAGCGTAGCACAAGGCATACACTTTAAAAATGATTGCACATTAAAAAAGCCAGCTAAACGCTGGCTTTTAAATACTACATATACATTAGCGTGGTAGGCTTGGGAATGACACTTCAGCCATATCTCGCATACAACGAACTACCTGGCAGCTATAGCCAAATTCATTATCGTACCATACGTATAATACAATACGATTCTCGTCAACAATTGTCGCTTGCGAGTCAACAACACCTGCATAACGGCTACCTACTAAATCGGTAGACACTATTTCTGTTGATGCAGTGTAATCAATTTGGTCACGTAAATCTGAGTGCAGCGCTGTATCGCGTAAAAATGCATTTAGTTCTTCAACTGATGTATTAGTTGCTAAGTTTAAGTTTAAAATAGCAAGCGATACGTTAGGCGTAGGAACACGAATAGCGTTACCTGTTAACTTACCTTCAAGCTCTGGCAATGCTTTAGATACAGCTTTAGCTGCGCCTGTTTCAGTTATTACCATGTTAAGCGCTGCGGCACGACCACGACGTTCGGCTTTGTGATAGTTATCAATTAGGTTTTGATCGTTTGTGTATGAGTGAACGGTTTCAACGTGACCATTATTAATACCAAACTTATCGTTTAACGCTTTTAATGTTGGTGTGATTGCATTTGTTGTACAACTTGCTGCACAGACAATTTTATCTTCAGATAAAATATCTTGGTTATTTACACCATATACGATGTTTTTAATATTGCCTTTAGCCGGTGCTGTTAATAATACTTTAGCTGCACCTTTACACTCTAAATGCTGACCAAGGCCTGCTTCATCTTTCCAAATACCTGTGTTATCAACAATTAACGCATTATCGATACCGTATTGGGTGTAATCAATTTCACTAGGTGAATTTGCATAAATAACCTGAATGTAACTGCCGTTCGCTTTAATCGCGTTGCGCTCTTTATCAATGGTGATTGAACCATTAAATGGACCATGAATTGAATCGCGACGTAATAAACTAGCACGCTTTTCAAGGTCACCTTCTTTACCACCACGCACAACGATTGCACGTAGACGTAAATCGGCGTAAGGACCCGATTTTTCAATTAATAAGCGAGCAAGCAAACGACCAATACGACCAAATCCATAAAGAACTACATCGCGAGGTTCTTTCACTGTTGAATCGGCTATTTCTGCTAATTCATCTTTAACGAACTCTTCAACTGAACGGCCATTAGCAACGTCGCTGTATAAATAGCTGTATGCAAGCTTACCAATATCAATACGAGCAGAGTTTAATTCCATTTTGCTGATTGCTTCTAAAAACGGGAAGCTTTCACGTAAACGTAATTTTGTGCCTTCAAATTGTGCAACAGTTTTGTGAGATTTAATAATTTCAATAGTGCTGGCATTTACGAGAGGACGGCCATATACAGCGATTTCAATACCACGATTACGGTAAAGTTTACCAATGATAGGTTGCATGCTTTCAGCGTAATCTTGGCGCTCTTGCCAACTATTTGTGTATTCTAACTCGTGAGATGAGGTCATTTTATTTACCTAAGTTTATCATTTTGAACGGATAGCCTTTAAAAGTGCACTATATTTTGAGAGTAATGCACTTCAGGCACGGCTATTCTAATTTAATCTGAAGTTATTCTCTACTGTTAGGCGTTAAATGATTGCGCTAGAATGGCTGCGTAGATATTTATTTGGGGTTTAGGAATGCTAAAAAGAGCAAGTTTACTACTTGGATTACTAACATTAGCGGGTTGTGAAGAACCTGTGACGCTAGCAAAAGTTTGTAAGGAAACACCCGGCTTTTGTTCTGATTTAAACAAAGACAGCCATTGTAAAGACGAGCGTGCTGAAGTTATCTTAAAGCGTTACAGTGAATACAAAGAGCCAACGGATGAAAATAAATATCAATTATTAAAAGAATTTGAAACATACAACCAATGTATAACACTGGCGGCTAAAATTGAGCACATAAAGCTCAAAGCTAAGAAGACGTCTCGCATAGATGGACAACTCACTAGCATTAAAGAAATGACGCGCCTTTATCAAGACACTATTGATACAAATCACCCCGGTTTACTTTATTACCATTGGTCCAGAAACAATAATCAAGGTGCATTAAATAAGCTATTGGCTATAGAAGACGATCCTAGTGTTACACAAAGTGCTGAAATGCAGTTTTTTTTAGCGTCGTATTACATTAAGTTTGATGACGAAAAAACGATTGATTTGCTCTATAAAACCCTAGAGTTAAATCAAAAAGGGCGCATACCCAATCCTGAGGTGTACACATCACTTATCAGCCTGTTTTATAAACATGATAAATTTAAACATGCTTATATATTTTCAAAAGTAGCGCAAATGTCGGGAATCGAAAATATAGATCTATTTGAAATAGAGCAGGAACTCTTAAGTACTGGTAAAAACTTATCTGGACTTGATTCACTTGCCGAGCAAACCTATCAACAAGTATTAGAGGGTGAATTTGTATCACCTAGAGAATTTTAGATAATAATAAACCCCGCTTAAGCAGAGTTAAGCGAGGAATAAATAAAAAGGCAGCTTTCGCTGCCTTTTTTTATTTTGCTTTGCTGGTGCCCACTTCAACACGAGTCTTTAATTTTTGACCCGGTCTAAAGGTGACAACACGACGCGCCGAAATAGGAATGTCTTCGCCTGTTTTCGGATTACGCCCTGGTCTTTCTTTTTTGTCTCGAAGATCAAAGTTACCAAATCCAGAAAGCTTAACCTGCTCTCCTTTTTCTAGCGCTGAGCGGATTTCTTCAAAAAACGCTTCAACTAAATCTTTGGCATCTTTTTTATTGATCCCGAGCTTTTCAAATAGGTGTTCAGCTATGTCGGCTTTAGTAAGCGCCATATCTAGTCCCTCAACGATGCATTAAACTTTTCGGCCAATTCGGCCACCACGTTATCAACTACTAGATTGATATCTTTCTCTTCGAGTGTTCTATCAACCGCTTGCAGTGTTAGAGCAATCGCCAAACTCTTATAATTTGGCTCAATACCTTTGCCCTTATACACATCAAATAAGTTTAGGTCAACCAATTGATTTCCGCCAACTTTTTCTATAGCGTTTAAAATATCACCAGATTTAACGCTGTCGGCCACTAAAATCGCGATGTCGCGACGGTTTGAAGGAAATTTAGACACGCTTTCTGCTTGTGGTAAATTTCTTTTTTCAATTGCTGACATTTCAATTTCAAATACAAAAGTTGCGTTATTGATATCTAACGACTTTTGCGCTTGAGGATGTAATGCACCAAAAAAACCAACCTTTTTACCATCAACATAAATAACAGCTGACTGGCCCGGATGAAGTCCATCTGACTGCTCTGCTTTAATTTCAAAGCGACTCACATCGTTAGTGATCGCAAGTAATGCCTCAACATCCCCTTTTAAGTCATAAAAGTCGACATTGCGCTTTTCTTCAACCCAATGTTCGCCATGAACCAAACCAGTAATAACGCCACCAATAACAGACACTTGGTATACACCATTTTCTGCATTTTCATCGCTTATAAATTTAAGACCATGCTCAAATAAACGAATACGTGGTTGTTGACGATTTTGGTTGTATGCAACAGACGCCAATAGACCCGGCATTAAGCTAACACGCATTGCTGACATTTCAATTGAAATAGGATGCGGTAGAACAAGTGCGTCACTTTGAGGATGCAAAATAGCTTGTGCCTTAGGGTCAACAAAGCTGTATGTAATCGCTTCTTGGTAACCACGTGTTACTAACGTATTGCGGAATTTGCTTAGTGCAATACTCGCTTCGTTATGAGTCGTCATCTTAAGTTTTGCAGTTGGTGCCACATTTGGAATACTGTTGTAACCGTAAACGCGTGCAACTTCTTCTATCAAATCTTCTTCAATGCGAATATCAAAACGGTAACTAGGTATGTCTGCACTCCAGCTCTCATTTTCTACTTTAACATCAAGACCTAAGCGAGTCAGAATATCAGTTACTTTAGCATCATCAATGTGATGACCTATTACGCGGTCTAAACGCGAACGACGCAAACGAACTTCAGTCACCTTAGGTAACTTATCAGCCGCCACGGCTTCTACTACAGGGCCTGCTTGACCGCCCACAATTTCAAGAAGTAGCGCTGTAGCACGCTGCATTGCATCGTGTTGTAGAGCAAAGTCTACACCACGTTCATAACGATGTGATGCATCAGTATGTAGGCCGTAACTACGTGCTTGACCTGCAATTGCTACCGGATTAAAGAACGCACTTTCGAGCAGTATGTCTGTTGTTTTTTCAGTAACACCTGATTGCTCACCACCAAAAATACCAGCAATGGCAAGTGCTTTATCATTATCTGCTATAACGAGTGTAGACTCGTTTAATTTAGCTGTATTACCATCAAGCAGTACTAGTTCTTCATCTGCATTTGCACTACGTACTTTAATGCCACCTTCAATTGCACTTAAATCAAATGCATGCATAGGGTGGCCAAGTTCGAGTAATACATAGTTAGTTACATCAACAACCGGATCGATTGAACGAACGCCACTACGACGTAATTTTTCAACCATCCATAACGGTGTTTCTGCATCAAGATTTATACCTTTTATTACACGACCTAAGTAACGAGGACATGCATCTTCGTTCACTAGCTCAATTGATACTTTGTCGTCAATTGTTGGAGCAACAGCAGGGATTTCTAATACGTTTACATCAATGCTGTTTAAAACGCCTACTTCACGGGCAAGACCTTTAATACCAAGGCAGTCACCACGGTTTGGTGTTAAATCAACATCAATAATGTTGTCGTCAAGGCTTAAATAGTCACGTAAATCCGCGCCAATGGGTGCATCACTCGGTAACTCCATGATGCCCTCACCTTCTTCGCTAATGCCTAGCTCGTCAAATGCACATAACATACCGTGTGAAGGCTGACCGCGAAGTTTTGCTTTTTTAATTTTGAAATCGCCAGGTAATACTGCACCAACGGTTGCAACCGCGACTTTAATTCCTTCACGACAGTTTGGCGCACCACACACAATATCAAGCAGCTCATCGCCACCTACGTTAATTTTAGTAACGCGAAGTTTATCCGCATCAGGATGTTGACCACATTCAACAACTTCGCCTACTAACACACCATTAAATTTGGCTGCAGCTGGCTCAACGCCGTCAACTTCAAGGCCAGCCATAGAAAGCTGTTCCGACAGAGCTTGCGTATCAATAGCAGGATTAACCCACTCTCTTAACCACTTTTCACTAAATTTCATTTTATTGCTTCACTCTTAACGGAACTGGTTTAGGAATTTTAAGTCATTTTCGAAAAATGCACGTAAATCGTTTACGCCGTAACGCAACATTGTTAGGCGCTCTACGCCCATGCCGAATGCAAAACCAGTGTATTTTTCTGGATCAATACCTACAGACTTAAGAACGTTTGGATGTACCATGCCACAGCCTAGTACCTCTAACCATTTGCCGTCTTTGCCCATCACATCTACTTCAGCTGAAGGTTCTGTAAATGGGAAAAATGAAGGACGGAAACGAATTTCCATATCTTCTTCAAAAAAGTTACGCAAAAAGTCATGTAATATACCTTTAAGCTCAGTAAAGCTTACATCGGTATCAACCATTAACCCTTCTACCTGATGAAACATAGGTGTATGTGTCTGATCGTAATCGTTACGATAAACACGCCCAGGTGAGATAATTCGTAGCGGTGGCTGCTCTGTTTCCATAGTACGAATTTGCACGCCACTTGTTTGTGTACGCAATACTAATTTAGGATTGAAATAAAAGGTATCATGATCAGCACGCGCAGGGTGATGTTCAGGGATATTTAAAGCATCAAAGTTATGAAAATCATCTTCAATCTCAGGACCTGATTTCACCTCGAAACCTAACTCACCAAAAAAGCTTTCAATACGCTCAATTGTACGTGTTACTGGGTGTAATCCACCTGTAGGCATCACACGCCCAGGTAAAGTAACGTCAATTGTTTCAGCGGCTAGCTTTTCTTCTAGTGCCTTGCTTGCTAAAAGCTCACGCTTATCGTTAATTGCAGCTTGCACATCTTGCTTAGCCTGATTAATTACCTGGCCTGCTTCTTTGCGTTCTTCAGGAGCAATTTTACCCAGTGTTTTAAGTAAGCTAGTGATTTCGCCTTTTTTACCAAGGTAGTTAACCCTGATCTCTTCTAGTTGCGCGATTTCACTGGCACTGGCTACCGCCTCAAGTGCTTGCGCTAATATATTTTCTAAGTTCATTCGATACCTGATCTTTCACAGAAGGTGATTACAATTTAATTGACTAATGATAACTGAAAGCGGGGTCTAGATTCTAGACCTACTAGAGCTTTAACGTTGATTTTATAAAGGGAATTGTTAATTTTCGCTGTGCGGCCATAGATGCATGATCTAATTTGTCTAATACATCGAGTAAAGCACGCATATCTCGACTTAGACGCGTTAGTAAAAAGCGTGCACATTCATCACTTAACTCAAGCCCACGCATATGCGCCCGCTTAACAAGCGCTTGCGCTTTATCATCATCACTCATTGAACGTATTTGAAAGGTGGTTCCCCAAGTCAAACGAGATTCTAAATCAGGAAGTGAGATATTTAACATATTTGGTAACAGGTCTGCGGTTACGACTAACATTTTACCTGGTTCGTTAAAGCGATTAAAAAAATTAAACAGGGCCTTTTCCCAGGCATCGTTCCCTGCAACTAAGTGGACATCGTCTATACACAATACATCAAGCGCTTCGAGTCCATCGAGGACCATAGGGCCAAAATTGATAACCTCTCGCATAGAAAGTAACATGTTAGAGAGGCCACGTTCTTGCGCTTTTATGCACGTAGCATATAACAAGTGAGACTTACCCGAATCACCCAATCCACACAAGTAAGTATACTGAAATGAATTTGCCAACTCAGAAAAGCTCGCTTTTAGATGGTTAACTTCTAATGAGTCCTCACCACCAAAGTACGATGCAAAAGTCTCATCATCAGGCAGAGTAACAGGCAACGCCATTTGCATTGGTTCATGACTTAGCACTATGGTTTTATCCATTGATATTCTAGGCCGTTTTTGTCAACAACATGATAGAAAGCGCGAGGGTCAACATAATCTTTAAAAGCAGAATCAAGACCAAGCGCTTTTTTTAAATCTGTAACATCGCCTGTATGATTCAATTTGTATTCAACAAACTCAGTCGTTTTTCGAGCAATTGTAACCTGTGTAACTACACTTAAACTCTGTAAACGTCTTTTAGCTAGTTCAACATCTACAAAATTTTCGGCCCCTTTTAAAGTTAAAATAGCTGAAGCTTGCTCGTAGTATGCATTGGGATCAATAGCATATTCACTTGCTAGCCCTCTAGCTAGTGTATCTATCATTTGACTAACAATTTGTTGTTTATCACCAACTAAACGATTTTCATCAAACAAATCATCATTTGTGAATCGCCAATCTAAAACCCAGTTATTACTGTTATTGTCTTTGTACATTTTGGCCGTAATACTTCTTTCAGCACTATACCGCTGAGACGCTTCTTCTATAGGCCCTGAGAAATTACCCCACACCTCGGGTATTCCTACTAAACGTCTGTCTTGTAAATCCAGTAATGGCACAACAACAGGTAAGCCACGTCTTCGGGCATTATCGTAAATTAATTGTTCAAGCTGTGGATAGCTCTCTTGTGTTACTAGCTCTCTTCGCCAATTATCTTCAATACCTAGCCAAATAGCGACTAACGGACGTTGTGAACCCCATAGAGGTAGACTTAATTCTTTTATAAGCGCATTAATTTTTCGTGCTTCAAATTTAACAATTAATTTTAATTGACCTTCAGTACGCTCATCGTATTCAAATTTAAGCATGTAATCAGAGATATCTTTAGTGCGCTGTTGAGCTAATCGATTTTGATCCGCCGTTTCATCACCACTTACTTTTACCAAAACATTAAGTAAAGCTTTACGGCTTGCCGCTAATCGACTATCTCTTGATTTATCATCAACTTTTAAAATATCTTGATATAGATCAGTGACTTCAACTGCTGAAACAGAAAAACAAATTAAAATGGATATTATGCTTATTAATAATCTATACACTGTATGTTAGTTCTTGGTTTTAAACTGATTTGATCCTAAATCAAAGCCAGTAACAAAGCAAAATTATATTTGTTACTGTGACATATTGATACTTATAGATTAAGCCTCTCATACAATGTTGATTTAATTGAAACTCTAAATTTATAAACAAATTCACTCAGCCAAAAAAAGAGCAGCAAAAGCCAAACCTTCTAAAAAGACATATTCTCTTCAAAGTAATGCCAACACAAATGTATTAAGTTCTAAAAATATACTAGCTTTTATTAGCTACTGCTGAGGGAAACAGAAAACTGTTTTGTCGCGTCAGCCTCTGAAGGGCTTGCTTTCGCGCAGTTTTGCATGATGTATAGGAATACAAATACCGTGGAGCACAGGATATGCATGAGCGGCCGCTACTAAGTTCGGCATGGGGTTTTGGCTATTTACTAAACCCCAGACAGAAAAAAAACGACTATCGCTAGTCAGGCTCTCTACAATTTTTAGCCTGCGTAATGTCGTGGTGCCCACAGCGGTAGAGAGTCACATAGCAAATGTTACCTATCATAGGTCAGTGTATTGAATAACTAAAACACTGTTCACAAAGAGGCGCTTCGCTTAAGAGACGCTACGCTTTAGAGATTACTTTCCTGCAGACAGCAAAAAACCCGTC
>NZ_PNDV01000113.1:0-1537 GCF_005930865.1 Pseudoalteromonas sp. S554
CACATAGTCCCTAACTCTAAAGCGCTTCGCGCTACACTGAGAAAACATACTACTTTTTAGTACCTTCTCCTGTACTTCTCATTGTCTTCTCTGGGTACATAAATCAATTTTTTAACATGTAAAACTTATTACTATCGGCAATTTAATTAGTGTTAATCTTCTATTTTATGGTAAGTTTTATGTAGGAGAACTACAAAACAAGGAAAGTAATATGAAATGCCCTGAAATTAGCGACTTAGAATTCTCTGAACGTGGCAAATTAGCAATAAAAGAAATAAGACGAATAAAGCAGGTAAATCAATGGCTAAATACAGCTATTGTAGGTGGTACATTTGCTAATATTTTTGCAGGCAACGGCCTTATCAAAAGCCATTACAACCTTACTCAAACCGATTTTGATTCTTTTAACTCTGCACTAAAAGCATCACCCAGTATCGCCAGAAAAACAATAGAAACTATATCAGGTCTTCAAGCTATTAAAGCTAAAAGCAGTAAAGAAAGGCAATTTTGGAAAGCGGTATATAGAGGCTGTGAGGCTGCAAAATGAAAAAACTTATTACTTTGATTTTAACACTTACAGTTTTTTTTCCATTGTTAGCAGATACACCAGAAAGAACACTTAACGATTATCTGGCTGCTGAATATAATAATGCTATTAAAGCTTACGAATCTAAACTAGAAGCATGTCAGGCATCAGAAGTCGTTGTAACTCCTAATGATATAAAACACATTACAGATGATTGGAACATACTAAGCAGCGCAATAGCTTACCATTACGCAAAAACTCAAGATCTATGCACGCATAATGAGTTAGTAAAATTCACAGTATTATCTGCAAAATTACAAGCCTTAGATGATACTCATAAACCCATTTTTGAAAACTATAATGAGTTAATTATGGCAATTCCTTTAGCCTATGAGCGAACTAAAATTGACTACTTTGTTTTACCTGAAAATCTAAGAGAGCAGTTTTTAAAAATAGAAAAACTAAACAAGCCGTTTAATTTAATGAAAACAATGGAAAGTTTTGAATAAAACAAAGATTATTTTTAGTTGATTATATCGACGAATAATAGCGGCAGTTATAGTTTTTTAATAACTGCCAAATCACACCGATTAATTAAACCTATCTTTAAACCGCTGGCCACTAAGCGTACCTCAACGCATTTATGTAGGCGCTTTGCTTGCTAGCGCGTTTAATTTACTTATAGTTTCGTTAACAACCTTTTTGCGTGAGCAAGCTTCACGCCTACGTGTCGATAACTTTAAATATTATGGTGTGTTTAAACTAAATTGATGTGCTTTTAATGTAAAACCACCTAGTCCCTAACTCTAAAGCGCTGCGTGCTACACTGAGGAAAAATACTATTTTTTAGTACCTTCTCCTGTACTTCTCATTGTGTTCTCAGAGGTGATAATAGTGTTTATTCACTTTATCAGCCAAACACAAAGCTTGCCTAAAAAACAATTTCTACCACCGAGCGCACCGAGGCGCTGCGCGCTACACTGAGGAAACATACTACTTTTTAGTATCTTC
>NZ_PNDV01000114.1:0-1463 GCF_005930865.1 Pseudoalteromonas sp. S554
CATGCGTCGCGACGGTTTAGCATTGAAAACGCTACGACTGTACAGTGATGAGCTTTCAGCTTTCAGCTTTCAGTTTTCAGTTTTCAGTTTTCAGTTTTCAGTTTTCAGTTTTCAGTTTTCAGTTTTCAGCGCGGAGAATGAATAGCTAAACACTCTAAAGTTAGCTGTTATCAAACTTATTTTTAAGGCTTGTTAACATAGCAGCTAATTCTTTTGTTTCTATTATCCATCGTTGGCTTGTTGACTTATTTAAGTAACCTATTTCTATGCCTATGTATATCTGTGTTCTAGCTTCTGCAAGAGAAGCCCTAGCTATATCTATAAATCTACTTTTCTCTTTATAGCTTTCTCTACACACACCTTCTGCAATGTTACTCGGCACTGAGAGGCCTGAGCGTGTTAATTGATCTCTGAACCCATAGTCTTTTACATCTGCTGTAGACCTGTAAATATCTACGCTAAGACGTGCAGATCGTTTCCATACATCTAAATTTTCAAAATTCATTAGTGTTACTTTTATTTATATCATTTTTACTAGCTTAGTTTTAAATATACAAATAACAACTAGCTAACTAAACTAGCCAAAAAATACAATATTCATTAATAACTAAAATCTTCAGTCTAATCACTAATGTCTAAAAGCTTCTATCTGATAACTAAGTACTAACCACTGACAAACTAAATGCGGCCTTAAAGCTCTTCTAAAACATGTTCTGCGCGGCTTACTGTAAACTCTTTGCCTTCTTCTAGAAATAACTCAGTAACAACCGCGTTATTTACAATCATCGCGTAGCGAGATGAACGAACACCACCAAAGCCAGCGGTGTCTTTTTCAAGCCCGAGTGCTTTGGTAAAGCTTGCATCACCATCGGCTAGCATTAATACTTCTTCAGCGTTTTGCGAGTCACCCCATGCTTTCATTACAAAGGCATCGTTTACCGAAACACAATAAATAGCATCAACACCTTTTGCTTTAATTTTATCAGCAAGGGTAATAAATTCAGGTAAATGCGCATTTGAACACGTTGGCGTAAACGCCCCCGGCACAGCAAATAACACCACTTTTTTACCATCAAATAATTCTTTGTTAGTCAGTGTTTGCATACCTTCGCTTGTTAACTGCGTAAGTGTAACCTCTGGTACGTTTTGGCCTTGTTCAATCATGATAAACCCTTAAAAATATAAATAACGAATAGCCCATAGCATAGTGGACTTTGCTAATAGACGCAGCTTTATTATCAATAAGCATAAATACAAATTTTTCACACAATATACGTTAAGGTAAAAGTTGGAGTGCTCATCTACTAATGCGAACTTACAGTCGCACAGCGAATTTAATGTAGGCGCTTTGCTTGCTAACGTACTTTGTTTATAGATAGTTAAATAAATAACCTTTTGCGTGAGCAAGCTTCACGCCTACGTGGAAATAACTCTAAAAATAATTACCACCGAGCGCACCGAGG
>NZ_PNDV01000115.1:0-347 GCF_005930865.1 Pseudoalteromonas sp. S554
GGAGTCATTATGTCTATGTGTTTTTAGGAAATGTAGCTAAATTATTTTTGTGTTTGTTGTTATTTCGTCGCACATAAATAGCGTTTTAGGTTTGGTGTGTAATTTTCGCCAAACTGGTTTAGGTTTACTCACTAATAAGCTTTGCGCTATTTTTACTTCGTAAATGCAAAGCTATTAATGTCGGTTTTAGCATTTGTGAGTGGCTCAAAAAACTCGGTTAAACGCACAGGCAACGGTGCAAATAATTTTAGCTTGGTGTTAAAGTAAACACATAACACATATGAGCCTTAACTCTGTCAATAGGCATTAGTTTTCTTTTTGACCGTTTTTATAAATTGACGGTCAAT
>NZ_PNDV01000116.1:0-315 GCF_005930865.1 Pseudoalteromonas sp. S554
AATAATTACTTAGGTAGTTATTCAACACAGTCAATTCAATATCGAAAGATATTAAATAAATTCAGAATTCATTGAGCTGTCGAAAGACATAAAACTTTTTAATTGAAGAGTTTGATCATGGCTCAGATTGAACGCTGGCGGCAGGCCTAACACATGCAAGTCGAGCGGTAACAGGGAGGTGCTTGCACCTTTGCTGACGAGCGGCGGACGGGTGAGTAATGCTTGGGAACATGCCTTGAGGTGGGGGACAACAGTTGGAAACGACTGCTAATACCGCATAATGTCTACGGACCAAAGGGGGCTTCGGCTCTCGCC
>NZ_PNDV01000117.1:0-15845 GCF_005930865.1 Pseudoalteromonas sp. S554
TAGCGCGCAGCGCCTCGGTGTTCTCGGTGGTAATTAAATCTTTAAAATTATCTATACATAGGCGTAAAGCTTGCTTACGCAAAAGGTTGCTAATGTGACCATGTATAAATTAAACGTACTAGCAATCAAGCGCCTAAGTGGCGTACAAAATATGTGTAACTAAAATAATTAGTCTATATTCCAAGATGACAAATTTGCAAAGGATCGCCATGGAAGACTTACTAACTCAAAAAGTAATTGGTTGCGCTATTGAAGTACATAAAAACCTTGGGCCAGGCTTATTAGAATCAACCTACGAAAGCTGCCTAATATATGAACTACAGCAAACAGGTTTATCAATAAAAAGCCAAATAAAATTACCAATCAACTACAAAAACACAACTATTGATGCAGGGTATAGGCTCGATATATTAATTCCAAAGCAATTAATTATAGAAATAAAAACAGTTGAAAAACTATTGCCAATTCATACAGCACAACTAATAACTTACTTAAAGTTAAGCGGCATAAAAACAGGATTACTCATAAACTTTAACCAAGTAAAACTCATTGAAGGTATAAAGCGAATAAGCGTTTAATATAAAAGTGCAAAATAAAAATAACACACTAAAATATCACAAAATAAACCAGCCCTGTTTGCTACCTTTATTTTATAAAACATTGAGTAAGCTTAAATACTTATTTAAAAGAAAGCAGCAATTCAAAAGCGCGTTTCGGCTTGCGCGAATAGCCCTCTCATGCTTTAATTACCGCACAATAATACAAGTACTCACCAAGGTCGGTGAGGAACAAAATATTTAAAATAATTTTGGGATTCTACAATGGCGTTAAGCTGTAAATCACTCATCACCTCACTCGCAATACTATCAGTTACCGGTTGTACCATAATACCAGGCAGCCATTTTGAAGGCATAGAAACTGGCGAGCAAACACAAAACCTTGAGCAAGATCTCGAAAAAGTAAATATTCAAATTATCGACTCGTCGCTAATTAAACAACAAAAACAAGCACGTGCATCTGCCAAGCCAATATCGAACACCGCGGGCGTAAACGTAAGTAATTACGAGTACAAAATTGGTGTAGGCGATACATTAACAATTGGCGTGTGGGATCATCCCGAGCTAACAATACCTGCAGCAGTGCAACGCACCGCAGAGTTTGATGGCTTTCGCGTACAAAAAGACGGTACCATTACCTATGCTTATGCACCAAATATTCCTGCCGCAGGTCGCACTATTGGTGAAGTACGCGAAGACCTAGTTAAACGCCTAAGCCGCGTAATAGAAGACCCACAAGTAGACATAAAAGTAGTAGGATTTAGAAGCCAAAAAGCCTACGTAACCGGTGAGGTAAACAAACCAGGCGTATACCCAGTTACCGAAATACCACTCACCCTAATTGACGCGCTAAACCAAGCGGGTGGCTTAACAGAAGCAGCCGATTGGCGCACAGTAACGTTTACCCGTGGTAACAAAACAGAAACCATACAACTAGACAGCTTTTATTTACATGGTGATATTTCGCAAAACCGTTTACTTCAACACGGCGACATAATTCATGTAACGCGTAACGATGCACAAAAAGTATTTGTTCTGGGCGACGTAAAGCGTGCAGGGTCTATTGTATTAAACCGATACGGCTTAAACTTAGCCGAAGCACTTAGCGACACCGGCGGCCTAAACGAAACCACAGCCGACGCCAACGGCGTGTTTGTACTGCGTAAAAGCAACGAAGAGCAAACAGGCGTTATTGCAAACGTATACCAGCTGCACGCTAAAAATATTACTGCAATGGTGTTAGCCGAGCAGTTTGAACTGCAACCGCACGACATTGTATACGTAACATCGGCACCATTGGCCCGTTGGAACCGCGTAATAAGCTTATTACTACCGTCGGTTTCTACTGTTGATAACCTAAACGACATTAATAACTAAGGCGCATAACAATGTTCGATTCTGTATTAGTTGTATGTGCCGGTAATATCTGCCGAAGCCCAACTGGTGAGTATGTATTAAAGCAAAAGCTTGAAGGTAAAAATATTAAAGTGTCGTCGGCAGGGCTAACTGCGCTTGAAGGCAAACCTGCCGCTGCAAAAGCAAAACAAATAGCCCAAGCACATGGTGTAAACATGGACGAACACCAAGGCAGGCAGTTATCGTCTGCGCTTATTGCGCAAAATAGCGTAATACTGGTTATGGAAGAACGCCATTTAAACGACGTACACGCTCGTTACCCCGAGGCACGTGGTAAAACATTTTTGTTAGGTAAGTGGATTAACAACGCTGAAATACCCGACCCATACCGCCAAAGCACCGAAGCATTTGAACACGTTTACACATTAATCGATAGCGCATGCAGCGCTTGGCAAAAGTATTTATAAGGAATGGCTAATTTAATGAATACCCAGCCTGAAAGTAAAAATAAAAACACTGCACAACCCACGCAAGAAATCGATTTAATGGCACTAGTAGGTGCATTACTCGACCGCAAATACTTTATAGCAGGCATAACAGCAGTATTTATGTTTGTAGGTGTGGTTTATGCGGTATTAAGCACGCCTATTTACCAGGCCACCGCTATGATACAAGTTGAAGACGGCAGCTCATCCGTGCCCGGGTTTGACGACATGGCAGGCATGTTCGAAAGTACATCGGCCGCAGTAACAGAAATAGAGCTACTTAAATCGCGCAGTGTCATTGGCGAAGCGGTAGATTCACTGAAGCTAGACATTATAGCCGAGCCAAAACTATTCCCATTTATTGGTAATCGCGCGTACCGTAAATTTACCCCAATGGAAGAGGGCGACCTAGCCGAGCCAAGTTTTGGTGCAAGCAGCTATGCATGGGGCGGCGAAAGTATAAATATATTTAGGTTTGACGTACCACGTAATGCTGTAAACCAAGAGTTTGTGCTTGTTGCACAAGCCGGTAACGGTGTTGCTCTGCTAAATGGTGATGGAGACCAAATACTGGTGGGCAAAGTAGGTGAAGAACTTACAAATGGTAAATTTAACTTAACAGTACGCGAGCTTAATGCACGCCCAGGTACTGAGTTTTTAATTATCCGAAAAGATCGCCTAAATACAATACTTGACTTACAAGCAGCAATTGGTGCCAGTGAAAAAGGTAAAGACTCAGGCATTATTAATTTAAGCCTACAAAGCACTAAACCAAGTTACGCCGAAAAAGTACTTGATAAAGTAGCCGCTATTTATGTTCGCCGTAATGTAGAGCGCAATAGCGCAGAGGCACAAAAATCGCTTGAATTTTTAGAAGTGCAATTACCTGAAATTAAAAAACAACTTGAATATGCAGAGCAACGTTTTAACGACTACCAAATAAAGCGCCAGTCTATAAACATAACGCTTGAGACCCAAGGCGTACTAGAGCAAGTAGTAAAGCTTGAAACAAAACTACAAGAGCTAAACCTAAAACGCCTAGAGCTTGGCCGTAAATTTAAAAAAGACCACCCAGCATACCAAGGTATTGTTGAGCAAATTCAAGCAGTAGAAAGCCAAAAAAATGAACTAATTGGCGAGGTAGGTAACCTACCCGAAACCCAACAAGAGCTACTACGTTTAAAGCGCGATGTTGAAGTAAGCAACCAAATTTATACGTTGCTACTGAGCAAAACCCAAGAGCTAGACATAGTTCGTGCTGGCACAGTAGGTAATGTACGTGTTATAGACTACGCCGAGGTAAACACCAGTAAGCCAGTAAAACCTAAAAAAGCATTAATAGTAGTAATGGCAACTATGCTAGGTGGCATGCTTGCAGTGGCTATTGTGCTTATACAAAAGGCTATGCATAAAGGGGTTGAAGACCCAGCTGAAATTGAAGCCCTAGGCATACCTGTATACGCAAGCGTACCCCACTCAGACTACCAAGATAAACTAACAGGGTTTACGGGGCGCAAAAATAAAACAGGTAAAGCTAAAAGCTTGCTCGCGCTTGATAACCCAGCCGACCTTTCAATTGAGGCGCTACGTAGCTTACGCACAAGCTTACATTTTGCGATGATGGAAGCTAAAAACAACATTATTGCTATATCGGGCCCAAGCCCGGGTGTAGGTAAATCGTTTATATCGGTTAACTTGGCGGCAGTACTAGCACAGAGTGGTAAAAAGGTACTAATTATTGACGCCGATATGCGTAAAGGCTACTTACAAACTCAATTTGGCTTAAAGTGGGACAATGGCCTAAGTGATTACCTTTCAGGCCGTTTAAACCTGGAGCAAGTTACTAAACCGACCAAGGTAGAAGGCTTAAATGTAATTACCCGCGGGCAAATACCACCAAACCCTTCTGAGCTATTAATGCATAGCAACTTTAACAAACTAGTTGAAGAGGTAAGCAACGCTTACGACATAGTAATTATAGATACCCCACCAATACTGGCAGTAACCGACCCGGCTATAGTAAGTGCACATACCGGCACTACATTATTAGTAGCCCGCTTTGGCCAAAATCACCTGCGTGAAATAGACCTAACCCGCAACCGTTTTGAACAAAATGGGATAGACGTAAAAGGCTTAGTATTTAATGGTGTAGTTAAAAAAGCCAGTAATGCGTATGGGTATTATGGCTATTACAATTACGAATACAAATCAGATAAATAGAAAGAGCAGTACATGAACCTGAAAGTAGGTACACCAGATATGAATGAAGAGCCTGTTAGTAATAATCAAGAACAGCTAAAATCGATATTCATAACTGAAAGCTTTAAATCAAAATCAGAAGCACTAAAGCAAAGTGTAATTTATGTATTTTGCCCAGAGGAGTGTGCCAGTAATATAGGTGAAATTATTGATGATTATACATTCGATATAGTAATTAACGACTACAGTATTACTGACTTTACTAAAAAAGTAGTATGCCACTATCAAAGTGCGCATTTGAGTAAACAACAACGCAAGTTTTTAGTTAATGCAACTGAGTGTGGTGCATGGGTTGAACCTTTAGTAAGTTATCTAGACGACCGGCTAAAATACACGGAAGTGCGTTTACTACATAGTAGCTACTTTTTGCATCAAAAAGCATTTTCTATTTTGTCAAATAAACGTACGCAAGTAGCAAAGCGCTGTGTAGATATAGTGAGTGCTATTTTACTACTTATAGTCACAATTCCTTTTTCAATATTTGCAGCTTTGTTAATTAAATTAGAGAGCCCAGGGCCCATACTATTTAAGCAAAAGCGTACTGGGCAATATAATAAACAGTTTGAAGTGTATAAATTTAGATCCATGCGAAATGATGCAGAAAAAAACGGAGCCCAATGGGCATCAAAAAACGATGCACGCGTTACAAAAGTAGGTAAATTTATTCGTAAAACACGTATAGATGAAATACCACAGCTTATAAATGTTATACAAGGGACTATGTCGATAGTTGGACCAAGGCCCGAGCGTGAAGTATTTATTAAAGATCTAGAAAAAGAAATACCCTACTATCGCTTTAGGCATGCAGTAAAACCAGGGGTGACAGGTTTAGCACAAGTGAGCTACCCGTATGGCGCATCGGTTGAGGATGCTATATGGAAGCACAAGTATGACATTCATTACATAAAGCATCACTCTGCTTTGCTAGACATTAAAATTTTATTAATGACAGTTCGAACAGTTATATTTGGTATGGGCCGTTAAATGAGGCAGGAACAACCATTAGTTTCTATAATAATGCCTGCTTACAATGCGGAGCGTCACATAGCCGAGTCTATAGAGTCTGTTATTAGCCAAACTTACAATAATTGGGAGCTGCTAATAACAGATGATCGCTCTAGCGATGCAACTCAACAAATAATTAATGAATACGCTATTAAAGATCAGAGAATAAAGTTATTTATAAATGAGCAAAATGGTGGTGCAGGGGTTGCACGTAATAACTCTATAAAACGCGCTAATGGCCGATTTATTGCGTTTTTAGACTCAGATGACTTATGGTTACCACAAAAACTAACTAAACAAATCAGTTTTATGCTGAGTAATAACTACGCATTTACTTTCACTGGATATCAAAAACTAGAAAGTGAAAACCTAAAGGGTACTGTTACGCCACCTCAATTCACAACTTATAATAAGCTACTATGCAGTAACGTAATTGGTTGCTTAACCGCTGTTTATGATAGCAAAGTATTAGGTAAGCATTACATGCCTTTAATTCGTAAAAGGCAGGATATGGGGCTTTGGCTAAATATATTAAAACAAACTCCTAAAGCTTACAGCATTCCAGATATTTTAGCTTTGTATAGAGTTGACTCTGGAATGACACAAAATAAATTTAAAATATTAAAATGGCAGTGGGATTTGTATCGAAAAGTTATTGGTTTAGGATTGTTTAAAACTTCAATTTATTTTTGTAGTTATGCAATACGCGGTTTTGTAAAACATAAAAAGTAAACTACTGTGAATTTAAAAAAAATTATCTCTAACACCTCTTGGTTAATTGGGGAAAAAATTATTGTCATGGTGGCAAACTTATTAGTTACCGTGGTTTTGGCTAGGGCTCTGGGGGCTGAACAATACGGGCTGTTAAATTACTTATTAGCTATAGTTGCTTTGATTGCACCAGTAACAGCACTCGGTTTAAATGCAATCGTAACTAGAGAGATTGTTAATAAGCCAACAGACACCAATAAAATTATTTCTACGAGTCTTTGTCTCAGATTCGGTTGCTCTCTAATAGTCCTTAGTTTGTTTATTGGGTTAATACTCTTCTCAAATATTATTCAAGCTAATGAAGAGAAGCTTGGATTAATTTTACTTTGCCTTGGAAATATCTTTACATGCTTTTATGTTTTGGATTTTTGGTTTCAGGCCCATGTGAAGGCAAAAATTGTAACGAAAATGAAATTTATTATTGTGGTTTCATTTTCAGTAATAAAAGTATTAATTGCTTTATTTAACCCTAAACTTGTATATATTGTTTTAGCATTTTCTCTAGAGGTCGCATTAATTGGTGGTGGGTTCTTATTTATTTATATTAAGGCTAAAAAAGTTGATACTTTTAGTTTTAAAGATATTGACTTAACGTATGGGCGAAAATTATTGGGCCAATCTTATTGGTTAATTTTGTCAGGTATCGCTTCCATTGTTTATTTAAAAATAGACCAACTTATGCTCAATCATATGATTGACTCAAATGCTGTAGGTACATATGCCGTTGCGTCAAGACTATCAGAAGTTTGGTATTTCTTTGCGAATGCATTGGTAATTACACTGTTCCCCGCATTGTTGAAAATTAGAGATAATTCAAAGTATTATCTCATAAAGCTTCAAAAAATATGTGACATCTTATTTGTAAGCGCATTACTGCTCGCAATTTTAGTAACTATTTTTGGTCCAATATTTATAGTTTTACTATTCGGTGAAGAGTACAGCGTTTCAGGTAGAATATTGCAGTGGCACATTTGGGCTGCGGTATTTGTGTTTATGAGAGCATTAGCTAGCAAATGGCTAATAGCTGAGAGTCTTCTAAAATACTCACTGATTACTCATGGGGTAGGTGCAATAATAAATATTATTGCCAATTATTATTTAATCCCCTTGTACGCAGGAGAGGGAGCAGCAATAGCAACGATTATTTCATACTTTGCAGCTTCATTTTTGGCTTTTTGGTTTAGTAAGTCAACACGGTTAATTGCAGTGGTTATGCTGAAGTCAATTTTATTGCCTTTTACATTTGGAAAAAGGTATTGGAAAATAGGTAAAAATAATTAAATGCGTTCATTAGTAAAAAAGATCCTCCCTTCAAATTTTGTTTACAAAATTTATACAGCTAAGACTAAATTAGACTTCTTATTAATTAAGTTTTTCTCAAAAAATAATTTCTTATCTTCACTTTATTATCTTATTTTTAGTCGAGAGTTTGATCGTGAGCACCGCGCTGTTTTATTGGGCCGAAAAGTTTATAAAGCTTCATTAGACGCCCAAGTCGGTTCCGCTGCTCTCCTTAGGCGTAATATCCACAGGCTTGAAAAAGGGCTGATAATGCAACCCCGGAGAGCGTACTTTGGTGAAGCGTATATACAAGAAACAGTAAGCTGCTACAACGACTGTAAAAAAAGTAAAGCAGCAGGGGAGGATGAGTTAAAGTGGGCTCATGATGTCCTCCAGCACTATTTTGAGTGTGTTACAGATACAAAGAAAATATCGTTAGCTAAAGCTGACTTTATTATAGATGCATTAGATACTACAAATAAGTGTATTCCATACACACAAAGTGAAAGGCCCAAACTTTCAATTGATTATGATGAGTTAAACACTCTATTTAAGAGAAGGCGGTCTGTTAGGTGGTTTGAACAAAAAGAAGTGCCTGAGGATTTAATTAAAAAAGCAGTAAATGCAGCAACATATGCGCCCTCAGCTTGCAATAGGCAGCCTTATAAATTTGTTGTTCTGCGTGATGAAAATAAAGCAACAGAGGTTGCTAAATATGCAATGGGTACAACGGGTTTTGCTGAAAATATCCCTTGCTTAATTGCTATTGTTGGGGATTTAAGTGCGTACCCAGCAGAAAGAGATCGTCATGTGATTTATATAGACTCTTCCTTAGCAGCAATGCAACTTATGCTCGCATTTGAAACTCTGGAATTAAGTACATGCCCGATAAACTGGCCTGACGTAGAGGAAAGAGAGCAACTTATAAGTAAAAAGTTAAATTTAGAATATCACGAGCGTGTAGTTATGTTAATGGCTGTCGGGTACCCTCAAGAAGAGGGGGGGATAGCTTACTCTCAAAAGAAAAAAAATGATTTATTAGTTAAGGATTTATAAAGTTATGATGGTTGAAATCAAAGGTATTGGTTTACCAAACCGTGGCGCTGAGCTTATGCTATTAGCTGTTATCGAGCAATTTGAAAAAAGAGGTGTAAATGCTGACTTTTTAGTTGAACCTCTTGGTGATTACAAAACGAGAGCTAAATATAATTTATTTCAAAAATCACGTTTTTTTGGTAAAGGCTATAATTTTGGTTGGCCTTTTTCATTGTTTCCCAAAATCATTAGAGAGAAATATGGGATTGTAAATAAAAATGAAATCGATTTAGTAATTGATGCCTCTGGATTTGCATATGGAGACAAGTGGGGTCCAAAGTTAATTAAAGATAGATTAGCAAATGAAATTGATTACTTTAAAAAAAATGGCGTAAAAGTCATATTATTGCCACAAGCGTTTGGACCATTCGAAGACAAAGCAGTTGCTGAAGCATCTAAAAGTATTTTCTCAAAGGCTGATATTCTTATGGCCCGTGACGATGTGTCTTATGAATATGTAAACAAGCTTGGTAAATTTGAAAAGCTAAGTCAATTTCCTGATTTTACGAATCTAGTCATGCCCATCGATATTGAAAAGTATGAACACCTTAAAAATAGGGCCTGTGTAATACCTAACTTTCAGATGATTAGACGAGGGAATAGTCTAGGTGAGCAATACGTTAGTACTTTAGCTAACACTATAAAGCACCTAGAAGATTTGGGGCAGAAACCTTATTTATTAATTCACGAAGGCGAAAGAGATTTAAGCTTAGCTAAGCAAGTAAACAATGTATTAGAACATAAGGTCGAGATTGTTGACCCTCAAGATGCTTTATCGATAAAAAGTATTATTAGTAAATCCTCTATACTTGTTGGCTCAAGGTTTCATGGAATTGTAAGTGCACTTTCTACAGGTGTCCCTGTTGTAGCCATGGGATGGAGCCACAAATATGAGATGCTATTAAAAGAATATGGAGTACCAGAATTGTTAGTGGAAGTAGATGCAAATACTGTTTCTTCACTTTGCTCAAAGCTTTTAAATGATGAAAGTTATAAAAATATAACTCTATCAACAATTAATACAGCCTCCGTTGAGCTAAAAAAGTTATCTACCCAAATGTGGGATAAGGTATTTAGCGAAATTCATAAATAAATGAGAAAATAATGATTCTGGTTTCTGTAATAATTCCCTTTTATTCGTCTACTTCGGGTTTATTGATTAAAGCTGTTGAAAGTGCTTTGAATCAAACTATAGAGAACTTGGAGGTAATCATTGTAGATGACTGCTCGCCAATTGTTGCCAAAGATGAGATTAAAGCTATTAATGATGACAGAGTCAGAATCATCACTCATTTAGAGAACAGTAATGGTGGTATAGCTCGAAATACTGGTATTGAACATGCTAGAGGTGACTATATAGCATTTCTAGATTATGACGATATTTGGTATAAAGACAAACTCGAAAAGCAGCATAAACTATTTAGTTCAAAAGCAATGCACCACAAAGATTTAGTTATTTATTCAAGGTGTAAAATAATTGATGGTAACCGGGTGTTAATTAGGCCAACAAGGTCTATTAAAGAAACAGAATCAGTTGGAGAGTACTTATTTTGCGCGAAACAAATAATTCAAACCAGCGGTATTTTTTTAAAAACAAACCTTGCGCGTAAGGTAATGTTTGATGACCTAAAACGCCACCAAGATTATCAATTTTGTTTATCGCTAGAAAGTGAAGGTGCAAATTTTTTAATGCTAGAAGATGTTAGTTATGAGTTTGTTCAAATACCAAAGTTAAATGACTACCACTTTTCATTAAAATGGTTAGAATTATATGCTAAATATTTAAATCAAAAGTCCATCAAGGGTTTTAAAACGCTTGTAATACTAAGAAGCATGGTTAGTCACCACCGATATTTAAAAAGTTTAATATACTCAATAAAAAACAACATTTTAATAAGCTTTTTTGATGTGGTTTTAAGGAAAGTCGTTAAAAAGTGTATTTTTAAATGATTGAACCGGAAAAAAGTATAGGTTATTTAAAGCCCCTTCTTCTAATGTTTAACACGATTATGTTAGCTATCATATTTAACATTATGAATTTTGAAAGGGTTAATAACCTTGATTATGAAAATTATAAGGTTAATTTTGAGCTGAATTGGAATCAATTTGAATCCGGCTTTGAATTTATTTCAAATATAGCTAAATACTTTGGTTTATCTTTCGATACATTTTGGATAGTTGTTCTAGGTTTAGAGCTTATTCTCCTTTGTTTATTATATCGCAGTTCTTTACTAATATTGATAGCTATGCCTAACATGCTGTTTCTTTCACAAGGCTTACTTGGTACACAAGTAAGGTTCGGCTTAGCTGTTACTTTTTTTTTGTTTTTATATTCACTAGTTTATAAAAGTAAATGGCGGTTTTTATATCTATTGATTCCAATTCTATTTCATAATGCGTTGGTTATTTTTTATTCTATATCGTTTTATGCCTCATACATAGTGGATTATAAAGAAAAGTTAATCCAAAAAAGTAATCTAATAAAAGTCATTGTTTACGTTATTTCAGTTTTAATTCTTTCAACTTTACTCGAATTCGGTTTGCGTGGCCTTGGATATGAATACTATGTTGGAACTAAATACCAACAAGGTAAGTCTATTCAAAGCACCCTATATTTATTGGTATCGCTACTCTTTGTTACATACTTTTTATTTATTCATAGGTTAGATACTAACGTTTCATATTTAAAGCAGTATGACCTAGCTAGTCAGTTTTTATATTTTTCTTTTTTTATACTTATATTTTCCATAATATTTATAGATTCATCGATTATTTCTGGAAGGTTGACACTAGTATATACACTACTTGAGCCATTTGTAGCTTATTGGCTTATGAAAACCTTCAAAAAACAAATAACTAAATGGAGTTTTTTATTGATTTATTTGATTTTTTGTTATTCAAAACTTATTACATTAGAGATAAGGTAGATTATGAAAATAGTTTCATTTGTAGGTGAAACTTTTAGTAGTTTCAATGATGCCTATTACACAAAACCAACATCAGCGGCATTTTTACAGGATGCAATAGGTAGAGATAATGTTTTTGTTTGTTCTCCATCGGTAAAAGTCGTTGATAAGCCAACGAACTTTAGTACCGAAGTTAGTGCAAGCAAATTTCATTCATTTCCAGCTTATAAGTCTACCAAAGATTTTGCTCTCAAAAGTTTGCTAAAAAAAGGTTATTTGAAATCTTACCAAAACGCAGCGGATGAGGTTATAAGTAACCATAAAGGTGCTTACTTCTGGATAAGAACCCCATCTATCGGCAGTATAGTTTTTGGTTTACAGGCATTAAAAGCAGGTGAAAAAGTATTGCATCATATGTGTGCAGATGCATCAAATACTTGGAGGGATAATAAATATTCTTTACCTGAAAAAGTTTTCGGTTTTTTATTATCGCGTTATATACGTTTTAAATTAAGCCAAATATGTAGTAATAAAAACACTATCAATTTATGTACTGGCGATTCCTTAGAAAAATTTAGTAAAAAGTACGCACCAAATAGTACATACCAGTTTGTAGATTTAATGGTAAAAAAGCCTTCAGAAAATTATATTAGTACTCCTGCCTCAAATACTTTAAAACTATTATTCATAGGTCGGGTTGTAGAAGATAAAGGTATTTACGACCTTATAAGTTCTGTTAGTAAATTAAAGAGTAAAGTTGAGTTAACTGTTATTGGTGATGGCCCAGATTTAGAATCGGCAAAGCAACTAAGTAGCAGGTTAAATGTTTCTAGTAATGTTTTTTTTAAAGGCCAACTTCCACATTCACAATTACCCCAGTATTTAGAAGCTACAGACTTGGTTGTTGTTCCTTCAAATAATTATTATGAGGGGTTTCCACGAGTAATTATGGAGGCTTGGGCTTATAAAAAACCTGTAATAGTTTCAGATGTAGGTGGAGTCAAAGCATTTGTTAAGCATGGTGTCAATGGCCTGATATTCAAACAAGGTGATAAGGCTGGACTATTGTATTCAATACAGTTATTGCTCGATGATAAAACGTTACTAGCATTACTAACAAAGGGAGCTGAGAGTATGAAGTCGTTATCTAATCAGCAATATTGGATAGAACAAGCCTTAAATATAATAGAGGATGATAATGAAGCATAAATTGTTACTTCTGTATGCTTGGCTTATTTGGTTAGTTACTTTTTTCTTACCAGATATACCTTTTATAATGAGATTTAGAGGCTTTCTTTATGGGATTGCGATGAAGCGATGTGGCGAAAACTTACAAGTTTCCTCTTCTGTTATTTTTAAAAATTTAGAAAACTGTTCTTTTGGCAGGGATGTGTATTTAGCTCCTAATGTTGTTATAAATGCTATTTCGGCGGTAACACTAGAAGATGAAGTTATGATTGGTTTCAACTCGGTTTTAGTATCTGGTAATCATAGTGTTTTCAATAATTCTTACAGGTTCGGAGCTTCTATTAAAACGCCTGTTTTTATTGGTAAAGGTACCTGGGTTGGTGCTAATTGCACTTTAACAGCTGGAGCAAGTCTTTTAGAATGTAATATTTTAGCGGCTAACTCCGTATTATCTAAACCAGTAGTGGGCAGCTCAAAAGTTTTTGGCGGAGTTCCTGCTAAATTAATAAAATCACTAGAGCCTGAATGATTTATTGTAAGTTTATATCTGTTAAGATGATTCAAAAAGTTACCGATAATATAACAAGGGAATAACATGAAAATTGCCGTGGTAGGTACGGGCTATGTAGGCCTTTCGAACGCTATGCTTTTATCGCAACATAATGAAGTGGTCGCACTTGATATTGATGAGCAAAAAATAGCACTACTCAATAATAAGCAATCGCCAATTGTTGATACTGAAATTAGTGAATTTTTAACACGCAGTGATTTAAATTTTACAGCCACTACCGACAAAGTAGCAGCTTACAAAAATGCTGATTACGTAATTATAGCCACGCCAACAGACTACGATGTTGAAAATAATTACTTTAATACCAGCTCAGTAGAAGCTGTAATTAAAGATGCTATGGCGCATAACCCAAATGCGGTTATGGTAATTAAATCGACCATTCCGGTTGGGTTTACTGCCGATATTAAAAAGCAGTTAAATGCAGGTAATTTAATATTTTCGCCCGAATTTTTACGTGAAGGCAAAGCCCTTTACGATAACTTACACCCCTCACGTATTGTTGTAGGTGAACAAAGCGAGCGCGCGACTACTTTTGCTAACTTACTTAAGCAAGGTGCAATTAAGCAAGATGTTGAAGTACTATTTACTGACTCAACTGAAGCTGAAGCCATTAAGTTATTTTCTAACACTTACTTAGCTATGCGCGTAGCGTACTTTAATGAGCTTGATAGCTACGCTGAAGCACATGGTTTAAACAGCAAGCAAATTATACAAGGTGTAGGCCTAGACCCACGTATTGGTAACCATTATAACAACCCATCGTTTGGTTATGGCGGCTACTGCTTACCAAAAGACACTAAGCAACTACGTGCTAATTACCAAAATGTGCCAAATAATATTATAGGTGCAATTGTAGATGCAAACACAACCCGAAAAGACTTTATTGCTAAGTCTATTTTAAAGCGCAACCCTAAAGTGGTGGGTGTGTATCGCTTAGTCATGAAATCGGGGTCTGATAATTTCAGGGCGTCTTCTATTCAAGGCATTATGAAGCGCATTAAAGCCAAAGGTGTTGAGGTTGTTGTATTTGAGCCTGTGCTTAAAGAAAGTGAATTTTATAATTCACGCGTGATAAAAGACTTAAATGAGTTTAAGCAAATATCTGACGTTGTGGTTTCAAACCGTATGGTTGAAGAGTTAAGCGATATTGCCGATAAAGTATATACGCGTGACCTGTTTGGTAGTGACTAATTAAATAGTAGCTGTTTGTATAGCAACCTAACCCCGATAAGTATATTCGGGGTTTTACTTCGTTCATCCCTCATCTACATTTAATCTGTTAGTTTAAAAATAATTAATTTAAAAAATAAAGGACTACCCATGAAAGCTGTAATTCCTGTTGCTGGCCTTGGCACGCGTATGCTACCTATGACCAAAGCAATCCCTAAAGAAATGCTCCCTATAGTTGATAAGCCACTTATTCAGTACATTGTTAACGAGTGTGTTGCTGCAGGCATTAAAGAGATTGTGTTAGTTACCCATAGCTCTAAAAATGCGATAGAAAACCACTTTGATACCAGCTATGAGCTTGAAGCAACGCTTGAAAATCGTGTTAAACGTAGACTACTTGAAGAAGTGCGCTCTATTTGCCCTAGTGATGTGACCATCATGCACGTTCGCCAAGGCGAAGCTAAAGGTTTAGGCCATGCTATATTGTGTGCAAAGCCTATTTTGGGTAATGACGACTTTGTTGTTGTACTACCCGATGTAATACTTGATGCATACACAGCAAACCAAAAAACAGAAAACCTGGCTGCTATGATTGCTCGTTTTAATGAAACGGCAGCAAGCCAAATAATGCTTGAGCCTGTTGCTATGGATGACGTAAGTAAATACGGTATTGCCGACATTAATGGTGTGCAACTAGTTGCTGGTGAAAGCGCTAAAATTAAAACTATGGTTGAAAAGCCAGATGTTGATGCTGCACCGTCAAACCTTGCTGTTGTTGGCCGTTATGTATTAAGTAAAAATATTTGGCCGCTACTTGCTAAAACACCAGTGGGTGCTGGTGGTGAAATACAGTTAACTGACTCTATTGATGCGTTAATGGCACAAGAAACGGTTGAGGCATTTCACATGAGTGGCCGCGCACACGACTGTGGCGATAAGCTTGGTTATTTAAAGGCAATTGTTGAATACGGTATGCGCGATGAAAAGCTGGGTAAAGAGTTTGCACAGCATTTAAATACATTGGTTAATGGTGAAAATGCACCAACACTTAACAATGTGGTTAATTTGTAATAAACAGTTTGGCTTATTTTAAAATTATGAAACCGTGTTTAGTTTAAACACGGTTTTTTTGTTTTTTAGGTAAGCTTTGTATTTGGCTGATAAAGTGAATAAGACATTGTTTTCACCACAGAGAAGACAA